>JAJFUB010000151.1 GCA_021372615.1 bacterium
GGGGCCCGCCGCACACGACGCGGCACCCGCACCCTATCCGGACAGGAGAGCCAACCATGAACAACCTCCGCACCCGCCTGCTGATGGACCCCGGCTGGCGCTTTCAACTCGGCGACCTGCAGACCGGCCCGGCGATCAACCATGCCGACACCTACGGCTCGGTCAAGGCCGGCAAGGCCGGCGGCCCGGCCGCGCCGGACTCCGATGACAGCGGCTGGCGCACGCTGGACCTGCCCCACGACTTCGTGGTCGAGCAGCCCTTCGACCCGGCCGGCAATGTCAGTCACGGCTTCAAGAACGGCGCGGTCGGCTGGTACCGCAAGAGCTTCGACCTGCCCGCCGAAGACCTCGGCCAGCGCCTGTGGGTGGAGTTCGACGGAGTCTTCCGCAACTGCACGGTGTGGCTCAACGGCTACATCCTGGGCACGCACGAGAGCGGCTACACCAGCTTCCACTGCGACATCACGGACGCGGCCAACTACGGCGGGCGCAACGTGCTCGTCGTGCGGGTGGACGCGACGGCGTTCGAGGGCTGGTGGTACGAGGGCGGGGGCATCTACCGGCATGTGTGGCTCAGCAAGATGGCGCCCGTGCACGTCGGCCACTGGGGCGTGTTCGCCTCGCCGGCGCTGAACGACGACTTCTCCATAGCCCGGGTGGACCTGACGACGACTGTCGTCAACGACGGCCCGACTGACAGTGTGGCGACTATCACCTCCACGATCATCGCCCCGAACGGGCAGGCAGTCGGCGCGGCTACGGTCGAGCAGGCGCTGCCGGCCGGCACGAGTGCCGAGGTGCCCCAGGCCGTCAACGTCGCCGCGCCCGTGCTGTGGGACCTCACCAACCCGGCGCTGTATCGCGTGGAAACGACTGTCGCGACCGGTGGCCTGTGCGATGCGGTCAGCACGCCCTTCGGCATCCGCCACCTCCGCTTCGACCCCGAACAGGGCTTCATGCTCAACGGCCGCGTGGTGAAGCTGCAGGGGACGTGCAACCACCAGGACCATGCCGGCGTGGGCATCGCCGTGCCGGACGCCGTGCAGCGCTACCGCGTCCAGCGGCTGCAGGCGATGGGCAGCAACGCCTACCGCTGCGCCCACAACCCGCCGGCCGCCGAGTTGCTCGACGCCTGCGACGAGCTGGGGATGCTGGTGATGGACGAGAGCCGGCATCTGTCCAGCGCGCCGTGGAACATGGCCGACCTGGAGAGCATGATCCGCCGCGACCGCAACCACCCCTGCATCATCATGTGGAGCATGGCCAACGAGGAGCCCGCCCAGAGCACCGAGGAGGGCACGCGCATCGTCCGTAGCATGATCGCGCGCACCAAGCGACTCGACCCCACGCGCCCGACCATCACCGCCATGCACGGCAACTGGGGCGGGCCGTTCTCGCTGGCGCACGACCTACAGGGCTGCAACTACAGCTTCGGCAACTTCGACGAATACCACCAGTCGCACCCCGAGCACCCGATCCTGGGCAGCGAGCAGTCCAGCGCCCTGACCACCCGCGGCATCTACCAGACCGACGCGGCGCAGGGCGTCATGAGCGCCTATGATGTGAATGCCCCCGGCTGGGGCGCCACGGCCGAGGCCGCCTGGAAGCCCATCGCCGACCGGTCCTTCATGGCGGGCACGTTCATCTGGACGGGCTTTGACTACCGCGGTGAGCCGACGCCGTACGAGTGGCCATGCATCAGCTCCCACTTCGGCATCATGGACACCTGCGGCTACCCCAAGGACAACTTCTACTACTACCGCGCCCGCTGGTCCGGTGAGGTCGTGCTGCACCTGCTGCCCCACTGGAACTGGCCGGGCCGCGAGGGCGAGACGATCCCCGTCTGGGCGCACACGAACTGCGAGGAAGTGGAGCTGTTCCTGAACGGGGAGAGCCTCGGCCGCCGCAAGCTGGTGCCCAACAGCCACCTGGAGTGGGACGTGCCCTATGAGCCGGGCGTGCTGCGGGCGACGGGTATCCAGGGCGGCGCGGAGATCGCGACCGCGACCGTCGAGACAACGGGTCCGGCGCACGAGTTGCGTCTGACGCCCCACCTGCCGTCCGTCGCCGCCGACGGTGAGGACGTATGCGTCATCACCTGCTCGGTCCACGACGCCGAGGGCCGCGTGATGCCGGTTGCCGATGACCACGTCACCTTCAGCGTGAGTGACAGCGCCACCATCCTCGGTGTCGGCAACGGCGACCCGACCTCCAAGGAAGATGACCGCGCGAACCACCGCCGGGCCTTCAACGGCCTGTGCCAGGTGCTCGTGCAGTCCAAGCGCGAGGCGGCCGCAACCATCACCGTGACGGCGACCGCGCCGGGGTTATTGCCGGCGACGCTACAGATCGAGGCCAGGGCGGTGACGCCCAGACCGTACGTGCCGTAAGGCGCCACTCCCCGGTACGCCCGACACTCTGGTCGGGCGCATGACACGCCGGTACGCCCGACACTCTTGTCGGGCGCATGACACCCATCTCGCCCGACAGGAGTGTCGGGCGTACCATCCCCGCCGGGCACGGAAGGTGGTCCTATGCGCACGGCACCACTCGCTCTGTTCCTCCTGGCCTCCGCCGCGCTGGCCCAGGCGCCGGCGCCAATCAGGATCGCTGACACCGACGCGATCCCGTTCAACCAGCGACACGAAACGAAGGTCAGCCTCCCTGCCGTGCCTGCCGGGTACCGGGTGCTGCTGCATTTCCTGGGCCGCATCCAGAACGAGCGCCCCGCCGGCTCGGCGAACATGATCCGCACGGTGTTCAACGGCAAGCTGCTCGGCCGCGACCGCCTGGCGAACAAGGACAACGAGCTGCAGATGGCCAATGGCACCATGGGCCACTGGTTCGACGGCTCAGCCTGGCGGCTGCTGTACAGCCCCGACTTCACCCAGTGCGACGGCCCCTCGGACACCTTCTACGCCATTCTCACCGGCAAGGCCTACGAGTTCGAGCTCGACCTCACCGACCTCGTCCAGCCGGGCGAGAACACCCTCCTGCTGCAGCACGCGTGGCAAACGCAGTTCGCCGACGTGGTGCTCAAGGACGTGTCCATCGTCTTCCGCAAGCCCGAGGAGCTGTACAGCAAGCCGGGCGTGAAGCCGGTGGCCCCGACGGGCCCGCTGCCCACCATCGCGCCCCGAGCCCCACAGCCAGTCAACCCGCGCGTCTCCCTCGGCCCCGGTGGCGGCATCATCGTCAGCGCGGGTGGGCAGACGTACCGGGTCGAGAGTGACCTCACCTACCCCGGGGGGCACAACGCCATGGCACGTGCAAGTGGGGACGCGCCGGGCCATGCGAGTTGGCGGACGAGTGTGGTGGACGCCACCCACGCCCGCGCGGCGTGCCAGTGGTATGAGGTCCAGCGCGCGGTCCAGGCCGGCCCGTCGTGCGTGGATGTCAGCGACACCATCGCCAACCTGACCGATCAGGATATCGGCCTCATCATCCAGCACACCGTCCAGTTCGTCCCGGCGAAGGCCCGGGAGTTCCGCGTCGGCGGCCTGAAGCCCGTGCTGAGCAAGTACCGTGGCGGCGGCGGGGGCAACCCCACGACCTTTGTGGACCTCGGCAACCACTCCGTGGCCCTGATGCCCCGCGACGACATCTTCCGCGTGCACTGTGTCAACTTCTACGAACCCGGCCGCCTCGGCATCGAGGAGCACTACTTCGCCCTGCCGCCCCGGGGCTCGTACACCCTCCGCTGGTCCGTCTTCCCCGGCGCAACGGGCAGCTACTGGGACTTCATCAACACCGCCCGCCGCGTGCTGGACGTGAACTTCACCCTCGACGGCTGCTTCGGCTTCTCGCACTGGGCGCTGTTCATGAAGGGCATCACCCCCGAGGCCGCCGGCGAGTGGTGCCGCAACCGCAGTCTCAAGTACGTCAGCAACGTGAACGCCTCGGACCTGGGCCTGTATGTGCAGGGCACCCACAACTTCATGCCGCAGGTACGCAAGCAGCTCGAAGAGATCCGCGACATCAGCAACACCATCAAGCAGGGCTGCCCGGGCAGCAAGAGCATGAACTACTTCCACTGCTACATCAGCAGCGAGCCGGGCGCGGCGGCGCAGTACCCCGACTCCATCGCTCGCGACGCTGGCGGCAAGCAGCTCGATTACACCGATCCCCGCTACCCGATCTTCGTCCCCACGCTGACGAACTCGTACGGCAAGGCGATGGAGAAGCTGCTGAGCCTCTGGCTCGATGACCTCAAGTTCGACGGCATCTACTGGGACGAGTTCGCGTACTCCAAGAGCCAACTCCTGTACGACTGGCCGGAGTGGGACGGCCACAGCGCGCTCATCAACGAGGCGACCGGCGAGATCGCGAGAAGGGTCTCCTTCCAGACGCTGATCTCGCAGCCGTGGCGCCTGGCGATGGTCAAGCGCCTCCTGGACCGTGGGGCCCCGCTCATCGCCAACGGCGAGCCGCTGACCGAAACCGAGATGCAGGTCCACTTCCCGCACTTCGTGGAGACCGGCAATCAGGCGGCGCTGTACGACACGCACCTGTTCAGCCCCGTGGGCCTCAGCGACAGCATGACCGAGCAGAAGCCCGAGGACTTCGCCCGCAACATGCGCAAGCACCTGGACTACGGCTGCGTCTATTACTACTACCACTTCAACCCGCCCATGCCACACCCGATGCTGACGGCGTACATGTACCCGATCACGCCGGTGGAGTTGCACGAGGGGTACATCATCGGCAAGGAGCGCCTCCTCACCAACCGCGCCGGGGTCTACGGCTGGGGCGACAGGAGCAAGCACGAGGTGCACGTCTTTGACGAAAAGGGCGACCCGGTCCCGCGGTTCGCCGCCCCGGCCCTGACGAAGAACGGGGCGGCATGGACGGAGCTACGGCTGCCGGAGGGCTACACGGCGGCGATTGTGAGGAAGTAGTAACCGGCCACATGGTGCAGAAGCAAGGGCAGCAGGTGCAAGTGGACGATCTGGTCAAGCGAGGAAGAGGTATTCCACATAGACTGAATCCTCGTCTCAGACAGCTCGGTCAAGTTCACTTGCGGTCGTTCGACGTGGCGCGAGCACGCCTGGAAAGGGAAGGGGAGCCCCATGCCAACTGCGGAGCAGACGGTCCCGATGAGACGCCGCATCAGCTGGGTCATGGTCGTCGGTGTGGTGGTCGTCGTAGCTGTAGTGATTGGCGCGGTCGTGTTTGTTCCAGGATGGCGTGACGATCGGGCCTTTGCGGCGGCCCAGGGAACTCAGGCAGCAGGCGACCCGGCCCGTGCCGCTGAGGCCTACCAACAGTACCTCAGACGGTTCCCTGCCCCAAAGGGACGTCACTTCGGCGAGGCGGAGGCGGCGTTGGAGAGTATGAAGGAGGAGAAGGCCCGCGAGGCCCATGAAGCGGCAACGGCGGCGGTACGAGGTAGTCTTAGGAGCGGCCTCTCCGTCGTCCTTTCTTCACACGACTACGAGGGGGTACGATCACAACTACGCGAGAAGGTCAGACAGAGCCCGGGTGACCTGGCGTCCCTGCTGCAGCTTGCGCTTCTGGCTTGGGGCATCGACCGCTTCGATCGGGGTGCGTATGAGGAATCTGAACGGTGCATTGAGGCGATAGGCCCGGGCAAGCCAGAGAGCGACATTGCCAAGGAGATACACTTCCACAACTTCGATCACTGGTGTGTGGATTTCCTCACGCCTCGATCTGCGCTGGGCTCCATGTTCGCACGGCTGAAGACGCCCTACCGGGAGGGTCCCGCGACACTGCGGCCAAGTGGCCGGAACGAGGTGACTGTGGAGGGGGCGAACATGCAGGTTGTGCAGGGAATGCCGACGGTCAAGGCCGGACAACGTCTGAGGTTCACATCCGACGGCACCCTTGATGCGGTCCTGGACGCGAGCGGGAAGACCGTCTGGCGCGTGTCGGGGAGCGGCGGCCGGGAATGGGTGTGCCTTGACGCGGAAGGGCGGAAGCACAAGTGTGTCGCGCCCATGATGACGGGGAAGGTGGTCTGCATATCGCTTGAAGAGATCGCGCAGTCACGGAAGTCCATCCTGGATACGCAGTACAAGCCCTCATATCTCAGACAGTCACAGTGATATCTGCTCAAGGAGAGACCACCATGGCCAGGAAGATCCGCGTGGGCGTCATCCGCTGTGACACGCACGGCTACTACTTCGGCTGCCAGATGGGCTATGAGGACCTCGACCCCGCCGGCCTGGTCCAACACGACTACATCGTCGCCCACTACTACCAGAACATCTACAACCCGTGGGACCTGGAGAAGCTGCCCAGGGTCCCCGGGATGCAGATCACCGCGTGCTACGACGCCGAGCGCGAGCGGGCCGAGCAGTTCTCACAGACCTTCCGCGGCAAGCCTGTCGTCTGCGACACGGTCGAGGACATGATCCCGCTCCTTGACGCCGTCTTCATCTCCGACTGCGATGGCGGCGGCGGCGATCACCTCAAGCTGGCCACGCCCTTCCTGAAGGCCGGGGTGCCCACGTTCGTGGACAAGCCCTTCGCCAGCACGCTCAAGGACGCCCGCGCGCTCGTGAAGCTGGCCGAGAAGCACGGCACGCCGCTGTACAACTCTTCCATCCTCACGGTCGTTCCCGCGGCGGACATGTTCAAGTCGCGCTTCGTCGAGATCGGCGACGCCACCGTTGGGGTCATCAAGGGCGTCGGCGGGGCCTTCAGCCAGGAGAACCTCGGCACGCGGGACTTCGGGGGCATCGAGGACCGACTGGCGTATCTCATCCACGGCGTGGCCCTGGCGCTGAACCTGTTCGGCAGCGACGTGGACTTCGTGGAGTGCATGGGCACGCTGCCGCTGGAGTACCTGCACCTGCACATGAAGTCCGGCAAGGAAGTGATGATCCTCAACACGAGTGTGGAGCACTTCCCGGAGCGCTGCAACTTCTACGCGGCCGGCTACAGCGCCCAGGGCGCGATCGCGAGCAACCCCATCGGCGACTTCGAGTTCATCTACGGTGGCCAGCGCATCCTCCAGAACTTCAAGCAGATGATCCAGACCGGCAAGCCCCCGCGCAGCTATGATGACATCGTCTTCCACATCGCCGTCATCGAGGCCGCCCAGATCGCCCAGCAGACCGGGCGGCAGGTGCGGGTGGCGGATGTGCTGCGGGGCAGAGACGGGCTGTAGACTAGCGGGGTGAGCAAGCGCGGGAAACGACGACCACTACGGAGGAGTCACGTGAGTCGGCCCATCTGGATGAGGGTATTGCTGCAGCCACTCTTGTCAGTGGCGTTGTACTGCTTGGTTCTTCCACCACTGGCAGTGCTCCAAGCTCGGTCTTTTCTCCCACTCCACAACGGGTTGGCACACATTGGGTACACGAGGACTGCCTTTGAGGTCTGCGCCATGATGGAGGCAGCCCTTGTCTATGCTCTGGTAGGTGCACTGGCGGCGTCGGTGACCTGGCTTGCTGTGCGCACACCGTGGGACTCGCTGGGTGCGTGCGTCATCCTGTTGTTGCCCGTGCTGGCTGGCGCGGTCGCTCTCTCCTCAGTGACAGCCCATACCGCCTACCAATGGTGGGATGTGGGTGCCGTAGCCTCCACAGTGATGGGGCTGTTCGCGGGGAGCGCGGTGGTTGCTTGGCTGCTGCAGAGGCGAATGGGCTGCCTCCTGGCCGCTGCACCGCCCGTTCGTGAGTAGCGCCGGAGGCGCGACGCATGCTGGCCCAGCCCATCAGGGCTCGGAAGGCGTGGCGCCTGCGCGGTCTGCATCCCCTCCTCAACGGGACGTCGCGGGAGGGAGCAATGCGGACCACACAGGTGAGACCCGGGCTTGTACCACACGGACTAACACAGTATAATACAGTCCTGTGCAGTCAAACACAGGAGCTTGCAGTCATGCCTCAGCTCATGACCGTGGACGAAACCGCGCGCCTACTGCGCATCCATCCCGAGACCCTGCGCGAGCGTGCTCGCCAGGGCAAGATACCGGCCACCAAGCTCGGCCGCCAGTGGCGGTTCGTCAGGGAGCAGCTTGACGCCTGGCTCGACCAGGGCGCCGACCTGCCCACATCCAGCGAGGACTGGGCCCTGATCGCCATTGCCGAAGAGCGCATGGCGCAACCGGGCCGCCGTCTGCGCCCCTTTGCTGAGTTCCTGGCCGAGCTGGAGCAATGAGGTTCCAGATACTCATTGATGAGGCGGCGGAGCGCGACTACCGGGGGCTGCCGCCGGACATGCGTGAGCGCGTCAAGCAGCGCATCTTCGCGCTCGGAGACGACCCTCTGCCCGGCAACGCCGCGCAACTGCGGTCCGACCTGCGGGGCCTGTGTCGCGTACGTGTGGGTGACTACCGCATCGTGTACGAAGTGGACATGCCCGCCCGGACGCTGACGATCATCGCCATCGCCGACCGTCGTGATGTCTACGACACAGCCCGACGCCGCCGCCCGTCGTGACCCAACCCCCCGCTGCTCCCCCCTCCGGCCCATGCAGACTCCCCTCTCCACTCGGCTGTTGACACCGCCCCTAATCGTTGCCATAATCGCCCTGCTTGAACGTTCAACTTGACCACGGGAGCACTCCCATGACACGCGCCGGGATCCTGCTGAGCCTCAGCCTGCTGGTCAGTCTTGTCGTGGTGGGGGTGTCGCTGGCCGGGGCGCAACCGGTGCAGCCGCCCGTCAACCTCCTGCCGAACCCCTCCTTCGAGCAGCCACAAGCGAACTCCGCGGAGTTGGCCGCCAACTGGGCCCCGTACCAGTGCGGCTACACCCGCACCCGCGAGCGCAGCTATGCCCCGGACATCTCGGGCGCCTGGAGCCTGCGCATTGCCGGCGCCGGCCAGGCCGATGAGAAGGGCATCGGGGGCTGCAACACGGGCCTGAGTCAGGGCCTGCCCGCCCACGGCGCCTTCGCCGCGACCAACAGCATCTACGTCGCCGCGTACACCCAGGGCGCCATCTACGGCGCCTACGTCACCGCCGGCTACGCCGACGGCACCGAGAGGATCTTCAGCTTCCAGCTCAGCGACGCCCAGATCAAGGCCAACCTGGGCCACTGGAAGACCTACCGCCTCGCCTTCACCACCGACCCGCAGAAGAAGCTGAAGACGCTCAGCTACTGGTGCCTCGTGTGGGCAAGGGGCCAGCAGAAGTTCATCGGCACGGTGTACTTCGACGATGTGGAGCTGCGACAGGTCGGAAGCGGCGAGGAGGGAGCGGCCCTGCTCCCTTTTGCCCTCGCCTCGCACACCCCGACGCCTCCCCGTGTGGATGGTGTGATGGACGACGAGTGCTGGCGGCGCTCACCTGAGCTGTCGCCGTTCTTGCTCAGTGGCGGGGCCGAGGCGGCCACGGAGCAGACCCGGGCCCGACTCGCCTACGACGAGGGCCACCTGTACCTCTGCCTCGAGTGCTGTGAAAGCGTCCTCGACCCGGTGCTGCAGAAGCGCGCCGCCTTCAAGGCCGAGCAGACCGCCCACGACTCCAACGTCTTCTCCGACGACGTCGTCGAGCTGTTCCTGCAGCCCTCTCCGGACCAGCCGGTCTACTACCACCTCGCGGTCAACAGCCGCGGCGCCGTCTACGACGCCCACTGCCAGGCCGAGGGTATCTTCGACAAGGCCTGGGATTCGGGCGCGCAGGCCCAGGCCCGTGTCGGCGACAAGTCGTGGACGCTGGAGATCGCCATCCCGCGCGACCGGCTGGGAGCCGCGGACTTCGGTTCGGCGGGCTGCTGGCGGGTGAACCTGTGCCGCGAGGAGAAGCCGGCGGTCGAGAACTCCTGCTGGTCGCCCACCGGCGGTCCCTTCCACACGCCTGCCCGCTTCGGCGTGCTGGGCTTCGGTTCGCCCTCGGTCAGCGCCGGCAGCGTGGACCTGGGCGCCCTGCGCAAGGGCACCAGCCGTGTGCAACTCACAGTCAGCAACGCCACCCCCGAGGCGCACGTGGTGAGCGTCGCGGCGGCCGTGGTCGGGACGAACCCGGTCAGCGAGATCGGCCGGGCCATGGCCCGCGTCGAGCCGGGCCAGAGCGCGACCATCCCTGTCGAGTACACCGCCACCTCGGGCGAGGGCGCACTGCGCTATGAGATCGTCCAGGACGGACGCCTGGTGCTCCTCTCTCCCGGCTATCCGCTGCAGTCCGACAGCCCCTTCATCGCCTGTGTCAGCGTGCTGGGCAAGAACCAGTGCCATGTCGCGACCGGCTTCAGCGTCGCCGAGGGCGAGCCCCTCGTCCTGCCCCTGGTGCTGCCAGCCAGCTTCGAGGAGGCCGGGTTCCGCGACGCGCAGGTGACGCTGGAAGTGCCGGAGTTCCTGCGCCTCGTGAGTCCGCTAGGCGTCCCGCGGCGCTTCCCCGCGCCCCTGCGCGTGCAGGAGGAGACCATCTCGCGCGAGGGGCAGCCGTACCGCCGCCTCGTGCTGGACTTCGGCCCCGCGAGCGTGACCTATGCCGCGGCGCGCGAGCAGCGCGAGTATGTCGAGAACCCCCTGGTCTTCCGCGCCGAGTACGTCGGCCGGCCGGACACGCCCCCGTCGTACGTCGTGGCGTATGAGATGCGCCTCAACGGGCAGAGCAAGGCCGAGGGCGCTGTGCCGCTGACGCTGCTCCCGCCCCTGGCGCGCAAGTCGCCGCGCCAACTCGTCGTCTGCAACTGGCCCTGCGGCAGCACCTACTACAACGGCTTCTTCGGCCGCCTCAGCCTCGCCGAGCAGGAGGCCATCTTCGACTCGTGGACCCGGACGGGCTTCAACAGCTACAGCCACGCCGGCAGCCTCGCCAAACGCTATGAGGAGCTGGGCCTCAAAACAGCGTTGGGTCTGCCTGGCACGCTCGACGGCCTCTGCGCCAGCGTCCCCGAGGTCTCGGCCTACCTGCGTGCCCATCCCGAGTTCCAGGACGCCAACGGCGCGGGCAAGGCGCTGCCCGGCGTGGTGTCGCCGGCCTACCTGCTGACCCCCGACTGCCCGGTGCGGCCCCTGATCGGCGGCTTCGTCGCCAAGGCAGCCGGGCAGTACCCCGTACTGAGCTGGGACTACGAGGTGCCGGTGGCCCGACCGGAGTCCATCGGCTTCGGCCCGCACAACCTCGCGGCCTTCCGGCAGTTCGCGCGGATCGCCGACACCGTGGCCCTCACGCCCGAGGCGGTCCTGCGCGACTACCGCCCCCAGTGGATAGACTTCCGCTGCCGCCAGAACGCCGGGGTCGTCAAGCTGCTGCAAGACAGCGTCAAGGCCGCCAACCCGAAGTGCGAGTTCTTCGTCTACAGCGGCTACCAGGGCGCCCACACCCAGGAGACCTACGGGATCAACTGGGAGTACGTCGCGCCCTATCTCGACCAGGCCTGGTGCGGCTACGGTCGCCCCGTGCAGGAGACGCAGGACACGCTGCGGGCCCTGCAGGGCAAGCCGCTGGTGGGCGGGGAGTTGGCCTGGCTCGGCGATGGCCATCCCTACGACCAGGACGGCACTGAGCTCAACCTGCTGCGCCGCCTCACCGACTGCGCCGGCGGTGTCATGGTCTACTATGACTGGCTGGTGGACGGACGCTTCTACACCGGCCTCTCCCGCACCGCCGCCGTTGCCGCAGACTTCGAGCCCTTCTTCCGCGACGGCCGCCGCGATGACTCCCTCGCCACGGTCCAGGCCGGCGGCGAGGGCAATGTCGTCGTCTACACCCGCGGCGCCGAGCGGCTGGTCTTCCTCTTCGGTGCGGGCAAGGGGATGCAGGACTTCCGCGTGCAGGTGAAGGGCCTGCCCGTCGGGGCCGTCGGCCTGGACTACTGGGACAAGCAGCCGGTCGCCGTGTCCCCGCTGCTGACCGCCAGCGTCCCGGCCAACGGCGTCAAGATCATCCACGTCAGGCCGTCCGCCGGCACGGCCGTCCCCGCCGCGCCGCGGCTGGTGAGCCCGACGCAGGGGACCGTGTCCGACCGGCGCCCGCTGCTGGTGTGGGATCAGGACGGCGGGGCCGACTGCCGCTACCGGGTGGAGGTGTCGGAGAGCCGCGCCTTCCCGCCGGCGAGCACGCTGTGCGCCGCCGACCTGGCGACGAACACGCACGTCCTCGCCGAGCCGCTCACCGAAGACGGGACGTTCTTCTGGCGCGTGCGGGCCCAGGACGCCCTCAGCGGCAAGCAGAGCGCCTGGTCGCCGGTCGGCCAGTTCACCCTCGGCATCCTGGGAGTGGCGGTGGAGCCCACCGTCTTCTCCCCCAACGGCGACGGTCGCTATGATGCCGTGACGCTGCAGGCCGAGCTGCGCCAGGCAGCGCCCTGGAAGGTCGTCGTCGCCGACGCGACCGGCAAGACCGTGAAGACCGTCACCGGCCAGGGCGCGCGGCTGACGGCCTCCTGGGATGGGCGGGACAGCGCGGGCCAGCCGGCCGCGGAGGGCAAGTACGAGTTACGCCTGACCGTGAAGGGTCGGCAGATCGCTGCCCGGACCATCGAGCTGAACCGCCGCTTCGGCGTCCCGAACCCGGACCTGGAACGCTGGTGCTTCTGGCGCCCGCAGGCTCTGCCCGGCGGTGCGACCGAGATGGACTACCACACTCCGGCCGGTAAGGCTTCGTACTCGCTGCTGCTCACCGGCGCCGACCCGGAGGCGAGGGCCTACTGGTCCAACTACCGCAGCGGCACCGAAATCCCGATCACGGCGGGCAAGACCTACACCTTCAGCGGCCTCGTGCGGACCGACCTGCCCGCCGGCGCCGAGGCGTCAATCCGCCTGCACTTCTTCACCAGGGACGACCGCTGGGCAGCCATCCCCGGCCTGACCGAGGAGTGGGAGGGCGTCGCCGCGCCCCTGCAGGGCAAGCAGGATTGGACGCGGCTGACAGTGTCCTGTCAGGCCCCCGCCAATGCGGCGAAGGCCGTGCTGTTCTTCTCGCTCAAGGGCCAGGGCCGCGCCTGGATGAGCGCGGCGGAGTTCGGGGAGAGCCGGAAGTAGGGGTCACCGCTGCCCAGGAGCCGAACCGGCCCTTGACAGCAGGCCCGAACACGGCTATAAGTACGCTGCTTTAACGTTCAACCTAGCTCTGGGAGCCTCTCCCATGGCCGCCACCCTCAAGGACATCGCCGACCGCCTGGGCGTCTCACCCCAGGCCGTGTCACTGGCCCTCCACAAGCCCGAGGGAACAGGGCGAGTCAGCGCCGAGTTGCGCGAGCGCGCCCTCGCAGTGGCCCACGAGCTGGGGTACCAGCCCAACCGCCTCGCCCGCGCCCTCGTCCGCGGCCGCTCCCACTTCGTCGGCCTGCTCATGCTGGCTCCCCTGGAGCACCCCTACGCCGAGGCTGTGCGCGGTGTGGACGAGGAGGCAGCCGCCTCGGGCTATGCCGTCCTGCTCTGCAACGCCCACGGCCGCAAGACCGCGCACGAGCAACTGCAGACCTTCGTGTCGAACCAGGTCGAGGGCATCATCGCCGTCGCCTCCTCCAATGTCGGCCTCTCCGACGAGGTCCTCGCCCGCAAGCCGGAGGGTGTGCCGTTGGTCTCCATCAACCGTGAGATCCGCGCGCCCAACGTCTACAGCATCCTCATGGACAACCGCAGCGCCGTGCGGCAGGCGACCGAGCACCTGATCGGCCTGGGGCACCGGCGCATCGCCTACTTCGACCAGACCCCCTCCTCCGTCACGCGTCCTCTGCAGTCCAGCGTGGAGCGCCGCGAGGGCTACCTCGCCGCCATGCACGCCGCCGGACTGACACCGCTCGTCGCCTCCTTGCCCAGCCAGCCCTTCGAGCTGCGCGTCGCCGAGTCTGCCCGCATCGCCCACCATCTGCTGACCCGTCCCGAGCCCCCGACGGCCTTCTGCGCCGTGACGGACTGGGAGGTCATCGGCGCGCTACGGGCCTGCCAGGCGCTGGGGCTGATCGTGCCCCGGGACGTGGCGCTGTTCGGCTTTGACGACCGCGAGGCGGGGCAGTGGACGGCGCCGGCTCTCAGCACGGTCCGCCCGGCGTTCCACGAGGCCGGCCGCCTGGCGGTGCGGCGCCTGTTGGACTGGGAGGATGGCTCGGACGCCGGCGTGGTCCGGCTCGACTGTCAGTTGGTCTTCCGAGGGTCAGCCCCCCCAGGGACGCACGAAGGACGCCGTCGCCTAGCAGGTGTTTCCCCCCGGCTTGGCCCGGGGTATGCTGTAGGCGGGGCAATGCCCCGCGCGGGCGTACGGCGCAGTCGAGGGCGTCGCCCGCAACCTGAAAGGAGCTTGCCATGTTCTGCCTCACACCCCGTCGTGCCCGGTCAGGTTTCACCCTGATCGAGCTGCTCGTCGTCATTGCCATCATCGCGATTCTGGCGGCCATTCTCTTCCCGGTGTTCGCCAAGGCTCGCGAGAAGGCCCGACAGAGCAGTTGTCTGTCCAACCTCAAGCAGTTGGGCCTGGCCTGTCTGCAGTATGCTCAGGACTATGACGAGTGCTTCCCGTACTACTACCACTTCGCGGTGGCCGGATACAATGACGGTGTCTCCGCGAACGGCATCTCCGACTACAGCGGGTTGATTCCCTACATCAAGAACCTCCAGATCTTCGCCTGCCCCAGCCTCCGGCCGACTCCGACGTACACCTATGGCAGCAGCGGAGTGGTCATCACGACGAACTACCTGTTCAACAACTACATCCACCTCAACGGACCGCCCAGCTACAACTCCCTCGGGGCCATCACCTCGCCCGCGCAGACCGTGCTCATGGCGGAATACCGGAACTACCATGGTGCCTTCTTCGGCTACGCTCCGCCTGGCGCCAACTGGCCACTTAGCAACATGCCCTTCTCGCACAATGATGGGGTGAACATCGTCTACACCGACGGCCATGCGAAGTGGGAGTCCAAGGGGAGCTTCACGACCGCATGCTCCGTCTTCGATCAGTTTGGCGTGAGGAAGTAGCTCTTCTGTCGTCTGCCGGACACGTTCGCCAAACCGACATGCCGCAGCGCGGGCGTCGCCTGCCCGCGCTGCGCGTTCGGGGGGACAGGACGTCTCCTCCAGCGAGGGAAGCGTATCTATCGTGAGTGCCGCGATCCCTTGTCACGGGGCACGTGACACCGCGCCGACCCCCGCCCTCACCGCGCGGGGCGCCGCCTGCGCCTTCGCCGTCGCCCTGGGCCTGCTGGTGCTGGTCAACCTGTTCATCCGCCGCTACGACCTGGAGGGCGGGCAGTCGTATGGGGTGCAGGGCGTGCCCCCGGCGGTGCCGTGGTTCGTGCTGCTGGTGCTGATGCTGGCCTCGGCGGCGGCCCGTCGTCTCTCCCCGCGCCTGGCGCTCAGCCGCCCCCAACTCCTGCTCATCTTCGGCTTCCTCGCCCTGGCCATCCCCATCTCGTCCTTCATGGGCGTGCGCTCGTTGCTCCCGCACCTGTCGCTGCTGCCGTACTACGCCGGACCGGACAACGAGTTCGCGCGCATCGCCGACCACATCCCCGACTGGCTCATGCCCAAGGACCTGCAGGTGCTCATCCCCGCCTATGAGGGCAGCGAGACCGGGGCGGTGCTGTGGGGGCCATGGCTCGGGCCGGTGCTGCTATGGGGCGGCTTCATGCTGCTGCTGGGGCTGACGACGCTGTGCCTCGTGGTGCTGGTGCGCCACCACTGGAACGTCGGCGAGCACCTGAGCTACCCGATGCTGGAGCTGCCGCGCGAACTGGTGGGCCTGCGCCATCGCGGCCGACGCTCGGTGCTGACCGACCCGCTGCTGTGGGTCGGCTTCGGCACGGCCTTCCTCATCCAGACCGGCAACATCGTCAAGTACTTCGTCCCCTCGCTGCCGGCGGTGCCGTTGCGGACCGACCTGGCGCCCTTCCTGACCGAAGAGCCGCTGCGCTTCCTGCTGCCCCTGCGCTTCTACATTGACCCGGTCACGATCGGGGCCGGCTACCTTGTCCCCCAGGACTTGCTGCTCTCGATCTGGACCATCTACCTGCTGTACAAGCTGGGCGGCATGGGCGCCGGGATGCTGGGCCTGCGCGACGCCTCCTTCCCGTACTTCCAGGAGCAGGCCACCGGGGGCACCATCGCCTACGGGCTGCTGCTGGTCATCGCGGCCCGCGGGCAGATCGCCCGGCTGGCGCGCCTGGCCACCCGCGGCGAGCGCAGCGGCGAGGCCTACCCGCTCACTCCGGGCGTCGCCTTCTACGGCTTGCTCGTGGGCCTCGCGCTCATCATCCTCTGGTGCTCCCTCAACCAGTTCGCGCTCAAGCTGGCCGTCCCATACATCATCGTCCTGATGCTCTACACGCTGGTCCAGACGCGCCTGCGCGCCGAGGCGGGCATCCCACTCGGATGGCCCTACCCCTACGGCACCCAGAAGTCCCTCTTCAACCAGCTCCTGGGCACGAAGGGCCTCATGGCTCTGGGCGGCGAACAGGGCCTGGTCATGCTCTCCTTCTACTCGTGGCTGTCCCGCTACAACTACCTGGGCGAGACGGCGGCCTTCGAGGCCGACAACCTGACTTTGTGGGAGGGGCTCGACCTCAGCCCCCGGCAGACCAACGGCTTCCTGCTGAGCGCGCTGGTAGCCGGGCTGGCGCTGGGCTTCATGATTCACCTCAGCGCCTACTACCGCTACGGGGCCTCGCTGCTGCAGGGCGGGAGCCTCTACGGGGGGGCGAACACGATGGTGGCGCGCGGCGAGTACCTGGGCCTCAGCGCCCAGCTCCTCTCCCCGGCGCCGCCCGACGTGCTCCGGGTCAAGTTCATGCTGGGTGGCTTCCTGCTGACCCCGGCCCTGGCGCTGCTGCGGCGCAGCTTCCTGCGCTTCCCGTTCCACCCCCTCGGCTTCCTGCTGGCCACCAGCTACGGCCCGACGCCCTACTACTGGTCCAGCGCGATGATCGCCTGGGCTGCCAAGGCGGGCATCCTGCGCCTGGGCGGCGCGCGGCGGTACTGGCGCGGCGTCCCGTTCTTCCTGGGCCTGGTGCTCGGCAGCTCGATGACCTACGACATCGCCTGGATGGTCGTCCGGGCGTTACTGCCCGAAGGCATGGTGACTGACTATGTGTAGGCCGGCGTCACAGCGGGGTCTCATCGAGTGCCGTAGGGCAGGCGGCCCGCCTGCCCGCACCCAGCCTCGTACGGCAGGCGGCCCGCCTGCCCGCACCCAGTCTCGTACGGCAGGCGGCCCGCCTGCCCGCGCCTGGGGACTGTGCCTTGCCCTCCTCGCCCTCGCCGCTGCCGCCCCGGCCCAGCAGCTCCCCTCCGTGCCCGGCTGGACCGCGGCCCGGCCGACGGGCGACACCCACACCGTGGGGACTGACCTCGGCAACCCGCACGGTGGCAAGGGCTGCGGCGTCATCACGGGGACAACCGCCGCCAACGGCGCCCGCGCCGCCCTCGTCCAGGAGTTCTATGGGAAGACCGCCCTGCCTGCCGGCCAGACGTACCGCTACACCCTCAGCTACCGCACCGAGGGCGCGGGGGACGGCAGCGCGACCGTCCTGGTGGACTGTTACACCGCCGCGGGGGAGAGCGGCTACAAGGGTCTGGTCAGTCTGAAGCTCCCCGCGTCGGCGGCCTGGCGCAGCGAGACCGGCGAGTTCGCGCTCCCCGAAGGCATCGTCCGCACCCGCATGTTGCTGTACCTGCGCGGCGCGGGGAAGGCCTGGTATGACGATGTCGCGCTCACGCCCGCCGCCGAACCCGAGAAGAACCTGCTACGCAACGGCGGCTTCGAGCCGCCGTCCTCGTATGTCTACGACCTGGCCCCCACAAAGGACGGTGGTCCCGTGCAGTTCTCTGCCGACTTCGACAATGGCACCCTCGGTCGCGTCAAGGCCGTGGGGCCCGACGAGTTCTACCTGTACGCCTTCCCGGAGGGCAAGCCGATCTCGCCGCAGACCTGGTTCCACTTCAAGATCGAGGGCTGTGCCGGCCGCGAGGTGACCTTCCACCTCAACCCGGCGCCCTACAGCCGCAAGACCGACTGGGGCTATGATGCGCGCACCCCGGTGATGAGCTACGACGGGGACACCTGGGTGGGTATCGAGGACAAGTCGTGGAGCGACGACGGCAGCCTCCTGACCTTCCGCCAGCGCTTCACCCAGTCCCCGGCCTGGATCGCCTACTTCTATCCCTACGCCGGCGACCACATCACCCACTTCCTGCAGGCCCATGCCGCCAGCCCGTACTTCGCCTCCCGCGTCCTGGGCCAGACGAAGGCGGGGCGGCCGCTGCGGATGTACAGCCTCACCGATCCGGCCGTGCCCGAAGCGAACAAGCGCGCCGTCCTGCTGACCACGCTGCAGCATGACATCGAGACGACGGGGGCGTGGGCGCTGGAGGGGATCGCGCGGTTCGTGCTCTCCGACGACCCGCGTGCCGCGGCCCTGCGCCGCGCCTTCGTCTTCTACATCGTGCCACGCCTGGACGTGGACGGCGCGGCCGACGGCAACCTCTACACCCCGCCCGGCGTCGGCAACATGAACCGGCAGTGGGGGCTGGACACCGTCGCCGAGGTCAAGCTGGTCGAGGCCTTCGCGCGCGAGCTGGCCGCTCGCGGCCAGCGCCTGGAGCTGTTCATGGACTTCCACGGCTGGTGCACGCCCGAGCGCACCACGCTCTTCATGACCTTCGGTCGGGAGATCTCCAGTGACGCCGACGAGGCTGACGCCACGCGACTGGCCGACATGATCCGCCAACGACTGACCGGCAAGGTCCACACCACGGTCTGGCGCCACATGGAAGAGCACGTGACCGACGCGAAAACCGACCTGCGTCGCTTGGCGCCGGGCTGGATGAAGTACGAGGCCGGAGCGCGGCTGGCGTACTCGATCGAGATCTTCGGCGAGCCGACCTGCACCCAGGAGGGCTACCTCCAGTGGGGCCAGTCCTTCGCCGAGGGCTTCGCGGAGTTCGCCGGGTGCGGGAGGTAGCGCGCCGTTGGAGCGCGGCTCTCCAGAGCCGCAGCCGTCTGGCACGACCATCTCGGGGAAAGAGGAACCACTCTGATGACTTCCACACGCACATGGGCGGCTGTTGGTCTTGCACTGCTGCTGACCGCGACCGTCTGTCTGGGCGATGGCCTGCCGCAGGTGCAGGTCGGCAAGACGGCGACGCCGCCGCGCCTGGACGGGAAGCTCGACGACGCCTGTTGGGGGCGGGCAGCACTCGTCACGCCGTTCCTGCTCAACAACGGCGGCGGTCCGGCGACCCAGCAGACCGTCGGGCGGCTGTGCTGGGACGACCGTGCCCTCTACCTGGCGTTTGAGTGTGCCGAGCGCGCCCTCGTGCCCGAGACGCAGCAGTCACACTTGCTCAAGCAACGCATCACCGCCCATGACGGCGGGGTCTTCGGGGATGAGAGCCTGGAGATCTTCCTGCAGCCCGGCGGCAGCGGGGCGTACTACCAGTTCGCCGCCAACATGCTCGGCACGCGCTACGAGAGCCGGGGCACCGACGCGAGCTTCAATGGCGCGTGGGAGACGGCCGCGAGCACCGGTCGCGACGCCTGGGTGCTCGAGGTGGCGATCCCCTTCGCTTCCGTGGGCGTGGCGGTCAAGCCCGGCGACAAGTGGAACCTGAACCTGTGCCGCAACGAGAACCCCTGCAACGAGCACAGCACCTGGAGCGGGCTGCAGGGCGCCTACCACACCCCCGAGCAGTTCGGCGTGATGGTCCTGGCCGACACCACCGCGCCCGTGCGGCTGGCGAATGTGGCTTCCCTGGGCGCCGCCGCGACGGCCCTCCGCCTGGACCTGGCCGAGAACTCCCCGGCCGTCGCGGCCCTCGTCGTGCTCAAGGGCGACACCCGACGGCAGGCCAAGGCAGCCGCTCCGGCCGGCGCCCGCACCCTCTCGGTGCCCTATCCCATCGCCGCCAGCCTCAAGTCCCCCTCGATCCAGTACGAGGTGACGCTGCCCGACGGCACGGTCGTCTACCGCTCCCCCTGGTTCGCGCAGGCGGGCGTGCTGGTGGACCTCACCGGTGAGCTGACCCTCACCGGCGGGGCCGGGAAGCTGCTGCGCAACGGCGAGGAGGTCGCCGCCCTGCCGCCCGGCAGAAAGACCCCCGTGCGGGCCCAGCTCACCGCCGGCGAGAACGTGCTGGCCCTGGTCGCGCCCGGCGGCGCCGTGCTGACCGGCGCCCTGCAGGCCGGCGCGCAGAGCTTCGGCTTCGACCGCGGCTGGCGCTGGTCGGCGCAGCCGGCGGAAGGCTGGGACAAGCCCGGCTGCGACGCCGAGCGGTGGACGCCCCTGACCGGCGGCACGGCAACCCGTGTGGCCCTGCCGGCCGGGCCGACGGTCCATCTCCGCCGCGTCGTCGCCATCTCCGACCGGCGCGAGCGGTTCTGGCCGCTGGAGGCCGACCTGAACCTGCCGCGCGGCGGTCGCATGTTCGTCAAGCCCCTGCTGGGGTGTGTCGGCTTCCCCTCGGCGGACTATGTGTACTACCTCGACGTGCCCGCCCCCGTGCGCATCGTCGGCTCAGACAACCTCGACGGCGCGCAGCTCAAGCCCCTCCACTCCGAGCCCCTGCGCCGCGACGGCCGCGCCTACACCCGCTATGCCCTCCAGCCCACCGGCACCCTCACCGGCGGCTTCACCCTCGAAGCCGTCTGGAAGAACCAGGCGAACACCAGCTCCCAGTACGTCTCGGCCCTGTCGCTGGGCGGCAACTTCGACTGGCGCGACTTCAGCATCGAGCTGACCTCCCCGCCCTTCGCCGAACTCGTCGGCGTGCTGTGCCTCAAGTGGCAGAACCGGGGCATCTCCGGCACCTGCTGGTACGACGACATCACCCTGACCGAGAAGGGCAGCACCACCAACCTGCTGCCCCAGGGCGACTTCGAGGGCGAGGAGTGGCAGGGCAAGAGCCAGGTCGTGACCTACGAGCGCGACGGCAAGCAGAGCCACGCCTGCCGCCTGAGCGGCACGGCGGAGCAAGTGGACAAGCAGGCCGGGCTATGGGTCAGCGTGCCCACCATCGCCGTCAAGCCCAACACCCGCTACGTCCTGCGCATGAGGGCCAAAGGCGAGAACATCGTGTCCCAGGGCGATGTGGCCCGCGCCGCGCTGCTGGCCGATGTCGGCTCGCCGCAGGGCGACGACCTGAAGGTGTACTCGCACTACGAGGCCCTCGACGGGCACGTCGTGGAGGCGGAGCGCGAGAGCACGCTGCACGTGCTGCCGGCCCTCAAGGGCCGCGCGCCGAGGCGCGTGCCGGTCATCCTGTGCTACGACAGCGCGGCCTATGAGAACCCCGAGTTCTGGAAGGCCAGTGCGGAGATGGTGCGCGGGGCGGGGGCCAACTGGCTGTGGGGCGCGAACCAGAGCGCCCTGGCGACGGCCCTGAAGGGCTCCGGCATGAAGTACGTCTGGCACATTGACCGCGACGGGTTCTCGCAGATGCCGGTGGACAAGGACTACCTGACGCGGCACCCGGACCACGCCGCGCTGCAGCGCAACGGCGCCAAGAGCCCCAACCAGATCTGCCCCACCGTGCTGCTGGACACCGACAACGAGTTCCTCCCGAAGCTGCGCGTGTGGCTCGCCGAGCGGATCCGGGCCAACCCGTATGACATGATAGACTGGGACCACGAGTTCCCGAGCAACTACCCGCAGTCCGTCTGCCTGTGCGAGCGCTGCCGCAAGGCCTTCGCGGCATGGGCGAAGCTGGACGCCGTCCCCTCGCCCGAGCAGGTCTGGTCGCAGCACGAGAAGCAGTGGATCGCCTTCCGCTGCCTGCAGAACGCGCGCATGGCGGGCCTCATCCGCGAAGCCTGCAAGGCCGCCAACCCGCAGATCCCCTTCAGCGTCTACAGCGGCTACCAGAACGACCACACGCACGGGACGTACGGCGTGGACTGGACGCTGATGAAGCCGCACCTGGACTGGGGCATCGCCGGCTACAACGGCGACCGGGCGACGCTGCAGCGCACGCTGCAGAGCCTCGGCGGCGTGCCCTTCACCGGCGGCTACATGTACGTGGAGAAGCGCTTCCAGGCCGAGCGGCCCTTCCCGTCACCCAATGGCTGGCGAATCGGCGTGCTGCGCACGGTGCTGAACACCAACGGCGGCGGCTTCCTGATCTGGTATCTCCCCGTGCTCGACGGCGGCGGCTACTGGGGGATCGGCTGGGTCTCGGCTCTCGTCGCCGACTACGAGGGCTTCTTCACCGACTTCCAGCGACATGACGAACTGGTGCAGGCCACCCCGGCCCTCGATGAGGACAGCCTCGTGGTGCTGACGAAGGGCCGCGAGCGCCTCCTCATCGCGATGAACTCGTCCGCCACGCCGAAGCAAGTCACGCTGACACAGAAGGACCTCCCCGGCGCGTGCAGTCTGACGGAGTACGAGACGAAGAAGACCCACGACCCGACGAAACCGCTGGCCCTGACGCTGGCCTCCGGCGAGATCAAGGTCCTGCACCTGGCGCCGCGCTAGGCGCCTGTCATGGGCTGCATGGTACGCCCGACACTCCTGTCGAGCGCCCGAGGGCAGAGGACCATCCGCTCCGCCGGGGAATAGAGCCGTCATAGGAGGCTCTGACCATGCGGACGCTCGTGCTCGCCCTCTACCTCACCTTGACGTTGTGCGCCGGCGCGGCCCTGGCCGCGGACGTATACGGTGTCTCTGCGACTCAGAAGATCACTCCCGAGCAGGCCCCGGACGCCTCGTGGTCCACGGGCCCGCTGGCGCTGCAGTGCGCCCGCAACGAGTGGGAGGCCTGCCAGGTCGTGGTGCGGTCCCCCGAGGCCCTGGAGGGCGTCAGCCTCGCCCTCACGGTCCTGTGCGACCCCCGTAGCGGCGTCCTCCCGGCGAACTTGGCGCGGCTCTACCGGGTCGAGTGGGTGGACATCAACGCCCCCTACGAGGTGGACAAGCCCTCCGAGACCCCGGACCTGCGCGCCGATCCCCTCGTGCCCGTGCAGCCCGGCGAGGGCTGCTCGCTGGCGGCGGGCCGGAACCTCGTCTTCTGGGTGGCGCTCTACGTGCCCGAGGCGACGAAGCCCGGCAGCTACTCCGGGCAGCTCAAGGTGAGCAGCGGGGGCCGGTTGCTCAAGGCCCTGCCGGTGACGCTGCGCGTCCGCAGCTTCGCGCTGCCGCGCAAGCCCCTCCTGCAGAGCATGATCGGCTTTGCCGGCGACAACATCTACAAGGCCCACGGCTGCAAGACGCCTGAGGACAAGGAGCGGATCATCCGCCTGTACTTCGACGAGTACATCCGCGCCCGCCTGTCCCCGTTCCTGTACGCCCCGGGCACGATGGCCTTCAACCCCCTGCCCGACGGCGCCATCAAGTGGGAGTTCATCAAGGGCGCCGACGGCCGGCCCACCGGCGAGGTGAAGCTGGACTTCGCCACCTTCGACCGCGAAGGCCGGCGCTACTGCGATGAGCAGCAGGCCTTCAGCGCCTTCAACTTCGCCCCGTACCTGTGGACGCGGCGCGATAAGCGCATGGTCCTCCGCTTCGCCGACCGCAACGGCACGGTCGTGGAGCGCCGCGCCGCCGACGGCGCGGTCAACCCCGTCTTCGATCAGCTCGTCGTCGGCGTCTTCCGGGGCATCGCCGCTCACCTGGCGGAGCAGGGCTGGCTCGACCGCTCGATCTACTACGTGACCGACGAGCCCTCCGATGACGACATGCCGGCCATCAAGGAAGTCTGCCAGCTCATCCGGCAGGCCGACCCGCGGATCCGCACCTCGCTAACCTACGACCCCGCCAACCGCCCCAAGCTGGCCGAACTGGTAGACGAGCAGGGCAAGTCGCTGATCTCGGTCTGGATCCCCTACTGCACCATGTACCGGCAGCAGGTCGCCGACGAGCAGCGCCGCAAGGGCGCCGACTACTGGCTCTATGATGTCAGCACCACCTGTCTGATCGGCATGACCGCGCAGACCAACCGCTCGATCATGTGGGACATCTGGCGACGCGGCTGCCATGGCTACCTGTACTACCTGTCCACCTGGTGGGGACGCCAGGTCACCCCGTGGGATCGCCCCAGCTTCCTGCTGCCCGAGTTCACCTACCGCTACCGCCAGGGCGACGGCTACTTCTTCTACCCGCCCGAGCGCCAGTACAACCCCGCCCAGCCGATCCTCGACCACGTCGTGCCCACGATCCGCTGGGAGATGCTGCGCGAGGGCGCCGAGGACTATGACTATCTGGCCATGCTGCAGAACCTCACACAGCGCGCGCAGGCGCGGAAGCTGAAGGTCGCGGCGGAGGGCGAGGCGGCGCTGAAGCTGGCGCGCGAGATGAGCGAGATCATGAGCGGGGTGACCGAGGGCCGCGGCATCCGCGACCTGACCTTCCAGCCCACCGAGGGCTGGGGCTTCGGCCTGGAGGAGGGCTGGCTGCAGGGCAAGAGCGGCAAGCAGGTGGACCTGCCGATCAGCTTCAAGACCAGCCTGCCCGATGGCGAGTACCGCCTGATCCTGAACGTCTACGATGACCCGAACTACCGCGACATGCCCTACTCGCGCTTCCTGGTCAACGGCAAGCCCTACGCCTCCTCCGGCGGGATGAAGGGCCCGGTGGACGTGCCGACCGAGGTCGTCACGGTCAAGGGCGGCCAGTGCAGCTTCGTGCTCTCCTCCGTGGCCGACAAGTACGGGGTGATCCTGTACCGGGTCGGCCTGCAGCCGGCCGCCCGGGGCGAGCGAGGCGATCTATACGCCGTCCGCGCGAAGATCGCCGACGCCATCGAGCACCTGCAGGCGGCCCTGAAGTAGGGCAGCCGGAATCTGTCTACGCCGTCAAGGAGCGATCCATGCTGCGTCTCGCGCCCGTCCTGCTGTGCCTCACGCTGTCTTCCGGTCTTGTCCAGGCCGCGCCGAAAAGCATGACCGTCTACGGCCGCCCGCCCGTGGGGGCCTTCGGGGTCAACACGCTCGAGCACATCGAGGGCGCCGCCAAGCTGGGCATGACGCTGATCTACAGCTACAGCTCCGCCAGCGCCCGCAAGCAGCTCGACCCCGCCGACCCGGTGGGCCAGGCGGTCGTCGCGCACAAGATGAAAGTGATGTATCCGCTCTGCGGGCGCTTCACGCAGGTCCGCCTCGCCCGCGACCTGACTGCCGAGGACACCACCATCCCCGTCACGGCCCCCAAGCCCGAGTCCATCATGGCCTTCCCCGAGTCTGGCTATGTGGTGATCGAGGGCGAGCGCATCGAGTACACCGCGCGCACCGCCGAGGGGTTCAGCGGCTGCCGGCGCGGCACGGAGGGCACACAGGCCGCCCGCCATCCGCGCGGCCTGCTGCTCTGCGACTCCGAGGGCCTCCGCCGGGACCTCCTGGCCGTCAAGGACTCGCCCAGCCTCTGGGGCTACTGGCTCGTGGATGACAACCGGCCCCAGGAGATCGATTCGCTGCGTGAGATGTCGCGGATCATCCGCCTGACCGACCGCGACGCGCAGGGCCGCCCGAACAGCCACATCATCGTCATCGGCATCGGGGCCTCCTCGTCCATGGCGAACTTCGACGTGGGCATCGGCGACGCCCTCGGGGTCTACCCCTACCCGTACCACAAGGGTCAGCTCAACCCCGTCACTCGCAACCAGATGCGGTTCATCATGTCCCGCGCGCGTTCCCTGCAGCCGGACATCGGCCTGATCGGCATCTACCAGGCCTTCGCCTATGGCGAGTCGCCCAACTGGAAGGAGATGCCGACCCCCGAGCAGGTGCGCGAGGACATGCTCAGCTTCTACGACTGGGGCGCCGACGGCGTGATGGCCTTCATCTACCACTGGGAGGGCAAGAACAAGGAGCCGCAGGGCCTGGACGCCTACCCGGCGGTCGCCGACATGATCCGCCGCACGAATGAGGAGATCCTGGCCGGCAAGATCAAGCGCACCGTGCCGCCCGTGGAGACGAAGGACTGGTTCGCGGTGCTCAGCGGCGCGGCGGCCGTCCTCACCCCCGGCGGCAAGCCCGTCTACGACCTCGGCGACCCGGCGAAGCTGGCGGCGCTGGTCAAGGGCCGCCCCGACCGTCTCTCCGCCGTCCCCTTCACCGCCGAGGGCCGCCCGTACCCCCTGCAGGTGGACTTCCCCGCCTGGGACAAGGCCGACCCCAAGAGCGACCGCTGGCCCATCGCGCAGATCATGGGTGAGGCCATGGCCACCAGCGACTGGTCACAGGTGCGCGCGCTCGAGCAGCCGGTCTACAACGCCGGCGAGCACGCGATCACCGTGCGCATCTCGCTGGAGGACACGGCGAAGGGCTGGTGGGAGCGTGCGGACGTGGAGATCCCGGCGCGCACGCCGGTGGTGCTGCGGGTGCCGATGGACGAGGCCCGCCTGAACATTGACCCCGCCCGCCTCCGCCGCTGGCTCATCTGGGAAGCCGACCCGCCGACCGCCGTCCAGTTCCACCTGGGCACCCCGCTGCTCGTGCCCTGAGTGCCGCGCCGGCGGTTGCAGGTATCACGCGGCGCGACGGCGCAGTCCTTGCCATACTGCGCCTGCTCTGGAGGTGCCGCCATGGCCGCTCGCGCCGCCCTCGCCTTGCTACTGCTCTGCGCCGCCGTGCCTGTCCGCGCTGCTGACCGACCGCTCTCCGTGCTGTTCCTCCATGGCGCCGTGAGCTCCCGGCCCCTGGGCGAAAGCAACCTCTTCACGCGCCGCGGCTTCCTCCCGGACGAGAAGCTTCTGGCGCAGTTGGAGGCCGCGCAGATCACCTGGGGCGCCGAGAGCTTCTCCACGCAACTCTCCTGGGACTTCCTCAAGCAGTTCAACGCCATCGTGATGCTCGACTTCCCCATCGTCGAGAAGCACGCCGACCTGAAGGCCGCCATCGCCGAGAAGGAGCAGCTCCTCGCCCGCTTCGTGGCCGAGGGGGGCGGGCTCATGCTCACGGGCAACACCGAGTACGGCATGTGGGCCCTGGAGCGCGACTTCGAGGAGATGGACCGCTTCCTCAAGCCCTACGGGGCGCAAGTCCTCCACGAGCAGGTGGCCGAGAACAGCCCTGCCCTGGTCTTGCCGACCATGGGCATCAGCGCCCTGGGCTGGACCGGCAATGTCGTCAAGCACCCGCTCACCGAGGGTGTGCGCGGCCTGCTCTACCCGACCGACCACGCCTGGTCCTACTGGACGCACCCCCTGCAGGTCGGGCCGGGCTGGGAGGTGCTGGTGAAGGGTTCCCCGAGCGCCTCGACCTTCACCCAACCCCTGGGTGGCGCTACCAGCGCCGTCGAAGCGCCGAAGACCGCGGGGACCTACCAGTCCGAACCGCCCCTGGTAGCCGTCCGCAACCTCCGCGTGCGCGCGAACGTCCCGGACGCGCCGAAGGGCCGGCTCGCCCTGTGGCCCACCGTCCCCTCCGCCTTCATCATTGACGGCTACCACGCCTTCTGGGGCGGGGGCATCATCATGGACGGCACGAAGGCCGACCGCCCCTCCGATGCCTCCCGCCTGCTGCTGAGCCTGATCCGCTGGCTGGGCGAGCCCTCCGCCGCCACGTTCGGGGGCTACCAGCCCCCGCCGGAGAAGGGCGTCGGGGACGAGCCGGGGATGCAGCAGGTGGACTGGGACAAGGTCAAGATCGAGGGCAAGAGCCAGCCCCACTGCTGGCGCGGCCTGATCGGCATGCGCTCGAACCTCTCCGACGGCGCGGCCGCCCCGTCCGACATGATTGCCGCCGCCCGGGCCGCCGGCTACCACTTCGCGGCCTTCACCGACGACCTGGACAAGCTCACTGCCGACAAGCTCGAGGCCATGAAGCAGGCGTGCCTTGGCCAGTCCGGCCCGGACTTCCAGGCCTTCCCCGGCTTCACCTATCGCGACCAGTCCGGCAACCGCTGGTGCGTCTTCGGCCGGCAGATTCACTGGCCGAAGGACGAGTGGTGGAGCAAGTCGGCCCAAGGCGCGATCGGGATCAACAACTTCATCTTCCGCGGCTTCCAGTTCGCCCCGCTCATCATGCTCCCCGGCGACGCCGAGCCGCCCTGGCTGCAGGGCAACTTCAAGGGGATTGCTGTCCGTGAGTACGACGCCGGGAAGCTGCGACGCGACAGCCAGGATGTGTACATGAGGCTGCAGAAGCACGGCTTCGATCTCTTCCCGGTAGCCGTGCACCGGGTCGGCTCCCCGGCCGACATCCAGGCCGCCGCGGCCGCCCCCCTGCAGACCTATGTGCCGTGGTGGGAACTCACCGATGTCATCAGCGGCCTGTCCGGCAACGTCGCTACTTACCAGGGCCGCTACGTCTTCCACCGCCCCTCCTTCGTCTCCGGCGGGCCGCTCATCGAGGACTACCGCGTCTACAACTTCGGCTCGGCTGACCTGGCCCTCCCGCACAACGACCGCTACCGCCTGCACCTGCAGGTCAGCAGTCAGGTGGGTCTCCGGGAGATCGCCCTCTGCGACGGTCCGACGCTCTGGCGACGGGTGCTGCTGCGCGGGGAGAAGACCTGGACCGGCGAGTTTGAGGGCTACCAGGACCGCAACCGGCACTTCCTCGCCCTCGTCACCGACACCGCCGGGAACCAGGCAATCAGCGCGGACCGCTGGACCTGCATCCAGGATGTCGGCCTCGTCCGCTGCACCGACAACCTCAACACCTACACCTCCGGCAAGTTCAAGGCCGTCAACGTCTTCGCCCCGCGTGGCCTGGAGAGCTACATTGACCAGCAGGCCGGCAGCTTCGTCCCATTCCCCTTCCTGGGTGTCCCCGACACCGAGCGCCCCGCCGTGGACCAACAGATCACGGTCAACAGCCGCTTCGGCACCGTGAAGGATGACGTGATCGAGCACCACTATGCCGCAACGGCCTCAGCCAACTGGAACCGGACCGACGCTCCCGAGTGCGCCGAGCCCCAGACCACCATCCGCGGTCGGACCCGCACCACCATGTTCGCCAACCGCGCCGACGGCCCGTCCGTCTACCTCGTCGAGGGCGATTACCGCCTCCTCCGGGACATGGACCTGCCGCGCGGCAACATCCCCATCTACCGCGCCCCCTGGCTCACCGATGCCGACGGGCTGTATGTCTCCCGCGTCAACGCTCCCGGCTGGGCCGGCAAGCTCAACGCGCGCCGGAGCCACGTCTTCGGTCCGCTGGAGGGCCTTGAGTACGTCGCGCAGTTCGCTCCCCTCGGCGGCTCCCGCGCGCTCATCCCGTTGCAGCCCGGCCTGTCCTACGAGGGCATCTTCAACGGCGAGCGCTGCTACCTGGCCGCCAACCTGGACGTGCCCGCGAAGAAGTTGACCCGGGGCCAACCGGTGCAGTACCGCTATGCGGCCGTGTGGGACACCGTCGGCGGCAAGCCCGACACCAGCTTCGTCGAGGACGTCTACCAGGCCCTGGGCCTGCGCGGGAAGCCCGCCTACACGGTCAAGCCCACCCACGGCCAGGTGCTGGACACGAAGCTTGCGCTGCGCCTGCAGGCCGAGGGCGGCGGCTTCGCGGGCACGATCACGCAGGCCCGGCTGCCCCTGGACCTGCCGGTGTACATCACCGGCCTCAACGACCGTTGGCCCGCCGGGATCCTCTACAAGGGCAAGCACGCGCTCTACCTCCCTGTCTGGAAGATGAACCGGGCCGGCGACCGCTGGTCGGTACGCGAGCAGCGCACGCTCGACAACGAGTTGCGCCGCTTCCCGGTGCTGGACGGTGTCGGCCTGCTGCAGGTGGACACCGAACTCGGCGACCGCGACCTGTACGTCGGCAACCTGCTCGTGTGCGACCAGCCGGAGGTCTTCCTCGAACTCGAAGACGCCCGCCCGGGCAAGCAGGTCATCATGGTCAACAACCCGACCGACCGCGACCTGACCGTCACGGTGCAGGCCGGACCGGGCTTCGACCTGTTGGCAGGGCTCCGCAAGACGCTGGCAGTGAAAGCCGGCGAGGTCGTGCGCTTCGCACGGCAGTGACACCCGAGGAGCACCCGATGGGAGCCGTGATAGGGGGCTTACTACGTGCCAGCTCACCACGTCTGTAGCTTTGGCGACTTCCTGCAACAGGACCACCAACTGATCCTGGGAGCACTCACGGCCGGCAACGCGACAGCGGGATTTGACGGGCGTCGCAGTCAGGTCTCTGCGTGGCAACTGACTCTGGACGTACTCCGGGAAGCCGTAGCACGAGTGCTGCAGGATGCAGATTGCGCCTCATGGGCGCTGCTGTTCGAGTACGAGATACCACTGCGGCAGAAGCGGCCGGACGTCGTTGTGCTGGCTCACGATTTGGTCTTCGTTCTCGAGTTCAAGACTGGGGCCGCTACCCATAGCCTTGCAGACCAGCGGCAGGTGGAAGCCTACTGCCTGGACCTCCGCGACTTCCACGCCGAGAGCCACAGCCGCACGATCATCCCTGTGCTGGTCGCTTGCCAGGCCGGCAGCGGGGCCGAACTCCCGCCTCCCCGGCCGGAACCAGTCCAGGGCGTCGTTTCCGCTGCCTCAGCGGACCTTGGGCCACTGCTGTTGGCTGCGTTCGCGGTGTACCATCAACCAGCCGCGCCGCCCGTTGACCCCGAGCGGTGGAACACCTCAGCCTATCGCCCGGTGCCCACGATCCTCCAGGCTGCGGAGGCGCTCTATGCTGGCCACAGCGTCCGTGAGATCTCCCGTGCTCACGCCGCCAATCTCACGCGAACGGCTGACTACCTACTGCAGACCATCCAGGCGTGCGCCGAGAAGCACCAGAAGCGCATCTGCTTCGTGACTGGTATCCCCGGAGCCGGCAAGACACTCTCCGGGCTCAACCTTGTGCACGCGCCGGAACTGAGTACGCGTGGCGCAGGCACGGCAACGTTCCTGTCCGGGAACGGGCCTCTGGTCCAGATCATGCGCGAAGCCCTTGCTCGTGATGAACGTGAGCGGACCGGTACCGGCCTCGGCGAGACGCGCAGGCGAGTCAGCACGTTCATCCAGAATGTCCACCACTTCATGAGGCAATACACTCAGGACAGCCCCACGGAGGTGCCCTATCACCGGGTCGTCGTCTTCGACGAGGCTCAGCGGGCGTGGAATGCCGAGCAGGCGGCCCGGAAGTTCGGACGGGCTGACTCGGAACCGATGGAGATGCTCAGCGTGATGGACCGGCATCGGGACTGGGCCATCATTGTGGCTCTGGTCGGCGGCGGGCAGGAGATCAACACCGGTGAAGCTGGGTTGGCCGAGTGGGGCCGGGCGCTAGCTGCGTCCTTTCCTCACTGGCACGTTGCGGTGTCGCCGGAGGCACTGCACGGCGGCGAAAGCATCGCCGGGACCGCCCTCTTCCCCGATGGCGTGCCCGGGGGCTTGGCTGTGGACACCGAGCCGGCGCTGCATCTCGACGTGTCCCTTCGTTCGTGGCGGGCAGAAGCCCTTACCAGTTGGGTCAACGCGCTGCTGGTAGGCGACAGCACGCGAGCCCGAGGGCTCATGGGCCAAATGGCTGACTTCCCCGTTGCCGTGACCCGTTCTCTGGCGGAGGCCCGTGGGTGGCTCCGTAGCGTGACCCGCGGAGACCGCCGCTGCGGACTGATCGCGAGTTCCCGAGCCGTTCGCCTGCGTGCCTACGGACTCGAGCTCTCCTCCGGGTTCACCCGCGGCTACCCGTTCTGCGACTGGTGGCTGGCCCCGGCTGATGACGTTCGGTCGTCGTACCAACTCGAAGTGCCGGCTAGCGAGTTTGAGTGCCAGGGCCTGGAGCTAGACTGGACGGGGCTGTGCTGGGGGAATGATCTCGTCTGGCGGGGTGGTCAGTCCTGGGACTACCGCAGGTTCTCCGGAAGCCGATGGCAGTCCGTCCGTGACCCGATGGCACGCGATTACCTGCGCAACACCTACCGTGTACTGCTGACGAGGGCGCGCGAGGGACTGATCATCTGGGTTCCTCGCGGCAATCCAGACGATGCCACCATCCCGCCTCACGATTTCGACTCCACGGTGGACTACCTCACGGCATGCGGAGCGCAGTTGCTGAGATGAGCATGGAACGCCGCGGGCCCGACAGGAGAAGCACCAGTGACGATGGCGAGTCGACGTACGGGCATGACGCTGATCGAACTGCTGGGCTGCAGTGTGCTACTGGCCGTGGGGCTGGCGGTGGCTGTTGCCGCCGGGAAGCACTACGGGTGGCTCGGGGCCGTCGTCGGCTTCCTCGTGGGCTTCGTGGGCGCGTATCTGCTCCTGTTCCTGCTCGTGGCCATCGCGGAGATGCTGTGGCTGGGAGGCCCCAAGTACCCCCCGTGCCACAACGGCTGCTGCAAATGGCGCGAGCGGTCTTGGGGCGACTACGAGATCAAGAACGCAGACGGGGACATGGTACTGCGCTGCCGTTGCGGCCGGGACTACGACCAGCGGGGGCGGCGGTTCATGGAGCGGCTCCCCGACGGAACGTTCAAGCCGTACATGGTCCACCGGCCCTTCCGGGGCTGGTTCCTCGACCCCGACGCCTGAGTCTCGTTCGCCCCCTCAGCGGTCCGTCCATGACTCGGGCCGGTCACATCCCTGCCGGATGGGAGCCAGCGCGGGAGGTCATGCCCCGGCCGGCGGCCAATAGAGCGGCCATGATCTCCATCGCCACCGATTTCCAACAAGGCACCGGCAACCCGTACCCGCATCTACAGGCCATATCCGCCGCCGGCTTCACCCACATCCACTGGTGCCACCAGTGGAACACTGACTTCCTGTACTCCACCCCCGAGATCAACCAGATCCGCGACTGGCTGGCCGAACTGAACCTGCAGCTCACTGATCTCCACGCCTCGGCGGGGTCCGAGAAGAACTGGACCTCGGCCCTGGAATACGAGCGTCTCTCCGGCGTGGAGCTGGTCGCCAACCGTCTGGAGATGGTCGCGCGCCTCGGCAGCGACGTGGCCGTGCTCCACATCCCCCTCGAGCCCGAGGACGAGCCTGCCCGAACGGCGTACTGGGACCGCGTGCGACGCTCGCTCGATGCCCTCCAGGCCTGCAGCCGGGCCACGGGCGTCCGCGTGGCGCTGGAGAACGGCGGCACGCCCCAGAGTTGGCACCCCATCCTCAAGGTCTTCGCCGACTATGGTCCGGACTTCGTCGGGCTCTGCTATGACTCCGGCCACGGGAACATGTCCGGCGACGGGCTGGACCAGCTCGGCGCCCACGCGAACCGCCTCATCGCCGTGCATCTGCACGACAACGACGGCTCCACCGACCAACACGCGTTGCCGTTCATGGGCACGGTGGACTGGGACCGGCTGACGAAGCTCATCGCCGCCTCCAGCTACGGCAAGTGGATCAACCTCGAGCTATCGCAGGCGCGCTCGGGCTATGAGGACACCACCGCCTTCTTGCGCGACGCGTTCAGCATCGCGAATCGCCTCACCGCGGCCGTCGCCACCGCCGGCTAGGCTGAACGAGTTCGCGTCAGAACAGGCGGCGGGTGGCGCGCCGTGTGCGCCGGGCCCCGCCGCCTCGGTAGCGCAGGCCGCTGGCGGGGCCCGTCGCACACGACGCGACACCCGCCAGCTTGCTTCGGCTATCACACGAACTTGCCCAACCCGGATGTGCCACGCGGCTACGGCCGAACGCAGACCGACGCACCAGAAAGGGAGCAATGCAGATGGCCACCCCGAAGTTGCGCTGTGCGCTGATCGGCTGTGGCGGCATGTCCGCCGGCCACGCCATGGGCTACAACAACCACCCGCAATGTGAGATCGTGGCAGTCGCCGACATCGCCGAGGACAAGGCGAAGGCCCGGGCACAGTCCCACGCCCCGAACGCCGCGATCTACACCGACTACGCCAAGATGCTGAAGGCCGAGCAGCCCGACATCGTCAGCATCTGCCTGTGGCCGCACCTGCACGGTCCCGCCGTGTTCGCCAGCGTTCGCGCCGGCGTGCGGGCGGTCCACTGCGAGAAGCCCATGGCCCCGACGTGGGGCGAGGCGCAGAAGATGGCCGCCGCCTGTGACAAGGCCGGCATCCAACTCACCTTCGGCCACCAGCGCCGCTTCCTGCCCGCCTTCCGCCAGGCGAAGGAGCTGGCCGCGGCCGGCGCCATCGGCGACCTGAAGCGTATCGAGGGCGCTTGCAGCAACATGATTGACTGGGGCACCCACTGGCTGGACATGATGTTCTTCCTGAACAACGAGACCCCGGCGGTCTGGGTGCTGGGCCAGATCTCGGCCACCGAGTGGCGCGAAGTCTTCGGCCTGCCGCTGGAGACCCAGGCCCTCTGCGAGGTCCTGTTCGCCAACGGCGTGCGCGGGATGCTCTACACGGGCACGGACAACGACATCGGCTGCACCATGCGGCTGATGGGCACCGACGGTCTGATCGAGTTGCGCGAGGGCGAGCAGCCTCTGTGGGTGCGCGGCAAGGGCGACAGCAAGTGGAAGACCCCGAAGGTGGCCGGCCGCCTCCACGGTAGCGAGGCCGTCGCGGCGGGCGTGTGCGATGTGGCCGACGCGCTGCTCACCGGGCGCGAGCCTGAGTTGGCCGCCCGCAAGGCCCTGCAGGCCACCGAGGTCATCTTCGCGACCTACGAGTCCAGCCGCCGCCGCGGCCGCGTAGACCTGCCGCTCAAGCAGAAGGACTCGGCCTACCTGACCATGCTCGAGACCGGCGACCTCAAGCCCAGGCGCGTGAAGAAGTAGGACCCGCGGTCCGCACCGGCGGGCTGACACCAGGAGGGTATCGCCATGTCCAAACGTAACCGCAAGACCATCCGCGTCGGTGTCTATGGCATCGGACGCGGTCGTTCCTTTGCCGATCAAGCCGCGGCCATGGAGGGCGTCGAGCTGGCGGCCATCTGCGATCAGCGCGAGCGTCCGCTGCAGGACTTCCTCCGCGCCCATCCCGGCGTGACCGGCTACACGGACTACGCCCGGATGCTGGAGCACGACCTGGACGCGGTCGTGCTGGCCAACTACTGCACCGAGCACGCCCCGGCGGCCATCCAGGCCCTGCAGGCCGGCAAGCACGTACAGAGCGAGTCCATCGCCATCAAGACCATGGGGGAGGCGGTGGACCTGGTCCGCGCCGTCGAGGCCACCGGCAAGATCTACATGTACGCCGAGAACTACGCCTACATGAACTTCGCCCAGGAGATGGCGTACCTGTATCAGCAGGGCGAGATCGGCGAGTTCCGCTACGGTGAGGGCGAGTACGTCCACCCGGTCTCCGCCGACACGAAGATCAGCCTCTCACCCACGCTCGACCACTGGCGCAACTGGATCCCCGCCACCTACTACTGCACTCACAGCATGAGTCCCATCATGTACATCACGCGCCTGCGCCCGGTGAAGGTCAACGGGTTCGTGATCCCCTGGGACCCGCAGACCCCAGCCTGCAGCCAGACCTACAAGCGCAACGACCTCGCGGCGATCATCATGGTGCAGATGGAGAACGGCGCCTACGCCAAGCTCCTGTTCGGGGCGCTGGAGAAGCACCACTACTGGTACCGCATCTACGGCCACAAGGGGGAGATGGAGAACTCGCGCACCGACGCCGGCCAGTTGCTCATCCACAAGGAGCCCTGGAACAAGCGCCCCGGCGAGCCGGCCGACCTGGCCTACCGGCCGGAGTTCCGCCAGTTCCACGACCTCGCCGCGCGCAGCGGCCATGGCGGCGGCGACTTCTTCATGCTCCACGAGTTCGTCGAGGCCATCCGCACCGGCGTCCCGCCGTATTTCGACATCTACCGCGGCCTGCAGATGAGCTGCCTGGGCATCCTCGCGTACAAGAGCGCGCTGAATGACAACAGGGCGTTCGACGTGCCCAGCTTCCACAGCGCCGCCGAGCTCAAGCCGTACGAGGAGGACAACTGGACGTGCGACCCGGCCGACGCCGGGCCCGGCCAGCCATGGCCGAGCATCCTGGGGAACATCAAGAAGCCGAAGGCCCTGCGGGACAAAGTCGCCAAACGCGCGCGGGAGTTACGCCCCGACTGGGACCTGTAGCGAGCCGCCACAGCCCTCACTGCGCGATGACGCGGCCGTCCTTCGTGCCGACCAGCAGCTTCTCCCCGACACGGTGGTCGCCCGGACGCATCACCGCCGAGACGCTGCTGCCCAGTTCCACGCGCCCCTCCAGTTGGCCGCCAGGCCCCACCAGGAAGACCCTCCCGGCCGGTGTGACGGCGGCCAGACGCCCCTCGGCTGTCAGGGCCAGCAGCACGACCGGCTCCCCCAGGTAGCAGGCCCAGAGGCGCTTGCCGGTCGCCCCGGCGAAGGCCGCCACGTACCCCGAGTTGCCCCCGCCGTAGATCGTGTCGCCCTTCACCGCCAGCGCCTCGGCGGCCCCGGCCATGTCCGCGTCCCACAGCACCTTCCCGTCCTCGCGGTACACGACCAGTTGCCGGCAGTTGGTGTCCACGGCGTTGATGATCTCGGTGACGCCGTCGCCGTTCAGGTCCACCAACCGCATGTCGCGGAACTGCGACGGCACCGACCAGGAGACGAGGTCCGGCCGGGTCAGGGCCTGCGGCCGGCCGCCGTCGGCCGGGAAGATCAGGCAGCGTCCATGGATCGAGGGCCGGGAGGTGCCGCCGAACAGGGCGAACTTGCCGCCGAAGCTCCCCGGCGTCATCCCCGTGAAGATGCCCCACTCGACCGGAGCCCGCCACAGCAGTCTGCCGTCGCCGGTGAAAGCATGGACGCGGCGGTCGGAGTTGGAGAGCAATATCTCCGCCTGCCCGTCGCCATTGAGGTCGGCCGACGTGATCTCGCGCACCCGGCTGCGGTACTCGCTCCAGTAGTCCCACGGCATCGGCTCGTAGGGGATCACGACCTGCCAGCGCGTGGCCCCATCCGGGCCCAGCCTCGTCAGCGCCCCCCGGTCCTCGCCCACCAGCAGGTCCTCACCCAGGAAGTGCAGCGCGAGCGCCTGGCTCTCCATCTCTGCCGAGGCCACGCGCTTCCCGTCGGCCGAGAAGACGCCCACCGCGCCCTTCGCATCCCCGGCGGCGACGCGCCCGTCCGCCGCGCGCACCACGGCTGTGATCGGGGCCTCGGCCAGCTTCAGAGCGCGCCATGGCAGCGGCGCCGCAGCCACCTGCGGGTGCAGCGGCAGCAGGCCCTGCAGGTCCACCGGCGCCGCCTGCAAGCTCGTCGCGGACGGTGTTGCCGCGGGCTGCCCGACTTGCCACGCCGGGAAGCCGGCCGCCCCCTGCTCGCCCACGGTGATGACTTCCGTATGGCCCTGACCCTCGACGCGCCAGCCGGCGGCGGTGCGGGTCAGGGAGTAGACCGGCTGTCCCGGCGCCGGGAGCGCCGTCGCGGTGCCCGGCGTCACCAGCAGCCCACCCAGCCCGATGTAGCACTTGCCGTCCGCCGGGGGATCGCCGACGACCTCCAGGCGCAGACGGTGCTCCCCCGCCGCCAACTCGTATCGCCCCAGCGACACCCGCTGTGACACCACGCCGGCCGCCCGGTGCTCGTATCGCGCCACGATCTGCTTGCCATCCAGCAGCACCCGGACCGGCCCGCGGTCGGTGAAGCCGAGCAAGTCCACCGCGACCTCCCCCGCCACCGGCTGGGCCAGGCGGAAGGGCATCTCCAGCCAGTTCCCCGGCTGCGTCGCCCGCAAGACGACAATGCCCAGGTCCGTGAGCCGCCCGATGCCGGCGGGCGCGGCCGGGGCCCCGGTGCAGGGCTGGTCGAGGGCCCGGACCTGCAAGGCTCCGGCCGGCAGGGGAGTCTCCGGCGACACGTGCAGCAGCGTCGCGAACTCCAGCGGCTGGCCAGGCCGCACGGGCGCCCGCACCGCCTCGACGCGGTCCGTGGTGCCGCTCATCCCCTCGGGCAGCACGCCGGCGGTCTGCAGGTGCAGGGCCCGCCGCTGCGCCCCGACGGACTGCACGGCGGTCAGGCCATCGGCGCGGGGCGTCAGTTCGCCGCGCAGGTACCAGTGCCGCTCTGCCAGCGCCTCGCCCTCGCGCCGGGCCAGCACCCGGTCCACCACCAGCGTCCACTGCCCGCGCTTGCGGATGATGTGCCGCTGCCAGTCGGCGTCGCCCACGCCCTCGAAGGCGGTGCCGACGGCCATGTATCCCGCGCTCTCGCCGCTGTACAGCAGCCGCGCGTAGCGGTGGAGGCGCCCGGGGCCGGAGCCATCCAGCGCGATCGCGACCCCGTTGCTGGACTTGACCGTGCCGGACTCACTGAGGCTGCGGCCGGTGCGCGCGCTCCACATCGCCCCGGCTTCCTGCAGCATGATGATGCAGTTGCCGTCCTCGTACGAGTGGTGGCCGCCGGAGATGCCGTCCAGCAGCAGGTAATAGTCATTGCCGCCCCAGCCCTCGCGCACGGACAGCTTGTCGAAGCCCTGCTCGCGCGGCACCGTGACAGTGAACAGGTCGCCGGGGTTGAAGCCGGCCGCATCAATCGTGCCATACCAGAGCTGATCCAGCGGCGCCACCTTCACGCCCAACAGGTCCTGGCGCTCGCGGACGGGGTCATTCGTGCAGAACCCGCGCAGCAGCTCATTGCACGTGCCGTTCATCCCCGCGCACCGCTGGCCGTAGCCCTCGCCGGCAGTGAAGCCGCTCAGGTATCCCGTGTCGCCGGTGGCGACGGCGAGCGCGGACAGATAGCCGCGCGGCGCTCCGGCGCGCGCATGGGCGATCAGCGCTCGGTCCGCCGCCTGGCGCAGGGCCTGCGCAGTGAAGTACTCGGTCCGGTCAGCCAGCATCGCGTACAGCAGCGTGTCATACAGCGAAGCCGCCCACTGGTGCCCCCACGAGTCTTCCACCGGCTTGGCCGAGCCCATCTGGGTGGTGAAGTAGGCGTCGGCGATGCTCAGCCACTCCTTCGCCTGCGTCGCCACCGCCGGGTCGCTCCCCCCGAACCGCCGCAGGAAGAACCGCCCGCCGTACATGCCGTCGAGCCCGGTCCGTGTGCCGTGGTTGTCGCGGATGCGCCGCACCTGGCTCGCACCCTTGATGCGCGCCGGCCCCTCGCCCGAGCGGTAGACGACCAGGAAGTCCTCGTCGAGCTTCAGCCGCTCCTGGGCGGTGAACGAGGGGTGGTCGCGGACCAGATCCCAGATCATCAACATGCTGTGCAGGAAGCCGTGGCTCTGGGGCGGGGCGTCGGTCCGCAGGTTGAGGACATAGTGGTCGAACCAGCACCGCAGCTCGCGCTGGAACACGGGCAGATAGCGCTCATCGCCGGTGCGCAGGTAGCCGACACCGGCGCGGCCGATCTGCTGCTGGTAGTCCCAGCTTCCCGCCCCGCCCACGCGCGTCCAGGTCTTGGCGTCATCCCCCAGGTAGCGTCCCGTGAAGCCGATGATCTCGGCGGCCCACTTCCCGAGGTGCACCAGGTTCAGGTAGCCCAGCTTCGGCCCCCGGGCGCGCACGTGGGCGAGCAGGGCGTCCACCGCCGCCGCCACACCGGCGGGGTCGCTGCCCCCGAGCATCAGCACATGGGCGCCGGTGCCGAGTGGATCGCGGATGGTGCGCACCACGTGTCCGCCGGGGCTGGGCCAGGAGTAGTCCGTGAAGTCGTAGGCATGCAGGTACAGACTGCGGGCAAGGTGGTTGTCCATGAGGTTACCCAGGACGAGCACCGGCCCGGCGCCGAGGGCGTCCACGGCAGTGGTATCGGCGACGATCCGCGGCTTCTGCTGGGTCACCGCGGCCAGACCCTCAGCCAGCCGCGCGGCCAGCGCGGGGTATTCCCCTGCCTGTGGCGCGACGATCACCGTTCCGGGGCTGTCCAGCGCGAGCTGCAGCGGCGGCGTGGGCGTCAGGGCCACGCGTTGCTGTGGCTGGGCGACTGCCATGAGACTGATGAGAGCTAGCGAGATGCTGGTCGCGGCGGCGAGGTGGCAGGACATGGTGCACCCCTGCAGGGAGTTGACGTGCCGCACACGCCTTTCGCGCCGGCAGCAAGCGCTCCCTGCAAACAAGCAGCGCCCGGCGCGGACACCCGTGGCACCCCGTAGGGCAGGCGGCCTCGCCTGCCCGTGCTAACGGGGCGCCGCCGCCAGCCGCCGGACCAGCCTTACGGCTCCAGCACATCCAGCGGGCGCCCGCTGACGGTACTCGGGTCGTAGGGGACATCGAGCAACGCGAGGATCGTCGGCACCACGTCCACGGTCCGCCCGGTCTTCAGCTCGACGCGCTTGATGCCCTTGCCCCAGAACATGATCGGGACGACCGACTGCGCCCGGTCCAGGCCGCCGTGCGTGCCCGTCAGGACGTTGCTAGAGACGTTGGCGGGCGTGAAGTCCCACCCCTCCGCCGCGACCAGGTGCAGGTCGCCGTCGCGCTCTCCCCCGAAGGAGTTCATCATGCGGTGCAGCACGTCCGGGTAGCGTAGCGTGCACGTCAAGTCCAGCCAGCGCGTGTCGCTCAGCCACCGGCCAGTGTTGACATAGGGCTTCAGGGCCGGGACAGCGGCATAGCCCAGCGGGTCCTGCCCGCGCACGATGTCATAGCGGTAGGCCGCTTCATTGCCCTGCAGGGGCCGCCGCAGCGCCCGCGCCCGCCCCTCCCTCGAGCAGATCAGGACCTCGTCCGGGGCCGGGTGCGCCACCACAAAGCCCACTCCCGGCGAGTAGTCCAGGATGCGCTCGATCAGGTTGGCCTCCTCGCCCTTGATGTTGTACGCCTCCAGACTCGCCAGCGTCGGCTTGATGTCCCAGGTGCTGCGCACAGCCTTCCCCTGCGCATCACGCTCCTGCCCCTTGATGTACAGGAGCGCGTCGGAGTTGCCGCCCCACAGCGCGAGACAGTCGTAGCGGTGGTCGAACTTCCGGCGTGTCCCCTTCCAGAAGTTCGACTCGAACGAGCCCCACACCGTGGCCATGGTGTAGCGGAAAGCCCGGTACGGGTAGAACCGCAGGTCCTCGAGCACGTGGTCAATCGTCAGGTGCTTGCTCACCGGGGCGATGCCGTGATCCGCGCACAGGACGAAGGTCGTCTTGTCGAGCAGTCCGCGCTCGCCCATGAAGTCAATCATCAGGCCGACGAGACGGTCCACATTCTTGTACGTCTCCACGATCTCCTCGGATCCCAGGTAGGTGACATGCGAGGCGTGGTCTATGCTGGCGAGGGTGACCACCTGCACCCGCGGGACGCCCGGCCGCCCGGTACGCTTCCCCAGGCCGTTGAGGCACGACACGACCCAACGCCACTCCGCAAAGGCCGTGTTGTCGTCCGGTGGGCCGGGGAAGTACACGGTGCAGCCGCGGTTGGCAACCTGCACGACGGCGGTGCTCCGCGCCCGGGGAAAGTACTCAAAGAGGGTCTTCGCCGTCGGCAGGAGCTGGTTGTTGTGCTGGGTGATGCCGAGCCCGATGTACGATACGTGGTGGCGCAGCGCCCGCTCGTAGTAGCGCTGGCCCAGTATGCCGTGCTTGCCGGGATAGCAGCCGGTCATGATGCTGGTATGGGCGGGCACGCTCGAGGAGGGCCAGATGCAGGTGCCGTTGAGGGTGTAAGCGCCTTCGCGCAGGAAGTGCTGGCTGATGTTGGGGAAGGCGCCGTTGATCTGCTCGCGGTAATGGGCCGGATCGCGGGCCGACTTCATGAACAGCTCGACCGCCCGGTCGAAGCTGCCCCCGTCGGCGATGATCAGGACCACGTAGCGGTCCTGGCCGTTGAGCAGGTCCTGATGCCCGGCGAGCCGGACGGAGTGAAACGACAGCAGCGACACTACGCCCACGGCCGGCAGGATGAGCAGCACACCCAGCGCTGGCAGCCACCAGCGGCGCCGCCGCCGCCCGGGCCCCCCGCGCCACCAGTGGCCCACCAACCAACCGCCTGTCAGCCACAGCGGCGAGGTGAGCACCGGGCCTCCGCTGATCGCGATCAGTATGAGCAGGCTGGCGAACGCATCCCGCCTGACCAGGGCAAACGCGGCGGCCGCCAGGACGACCGCCACTGCCGCGATGAGCCCCCGCCAGCGCCAGCACACACCCCCGGCAGCCGGTCTGGACGTACCCATGGCCTTTCCCCTCCCGTCCGTCAGGATGGAGTGTCGGCTTCAGGCGCAACCCGGGGCGTCGTCACGGCACAGGCCGTATCGCCAGGAACATGCAGAAGGCGAACACGACGGCACTGCCGACGAGCACCCCCAGCACGATGGCGCGCATGGCGGATCACCAGTTGGTCATTTATGCACGTGTTGGATATGATTTCGCCAGAGAGTCGGGGAACGCCTGCTGTGCCACTGCTGGCAGAGAGCCAGGGCGGGGTGTCCGGCGTCGCGCGCAGCGCGAAGACGGACAGGGACCCCGCCGCTCGGGCTACTCCCCCCACACCTCCACCTCGCTGACGGTGATGTAGCTGCAGCCCACCTTGCGCGTGAAGCGCAGGACCAGCCGGTCGGTGTTCACCGTCAGGCCGTCAAAGTGGTACCACGCCGCATTCATCGGCTTGACCTCCCCCAGCACCTGCTGCGTCTTCCCGTCCAGCAGTTGCACCTTCTCGGTCCCGTGCGACTCACCCATGTGGACGAACAAGCTGACCTGGCGGACGTTGTGGGCCTGGGGGAAGGTGACGGTCAGATCGGCGGCCGCCTGCTGCCAGTACGAGTACGTCGCCCGCTCGACATTCTGGTACTTCAGCCCCCGCTCGCCGTCGGTCAGGGAGCCGCGCGAGAAGGGGATCGGGCCTGTGTCCTTGGCGTCGCCGCCGTCAATCTTCGGGTTGCCCTCATAGGTGCCGCCGGCCTTGACCATCAGGGCCTCGCGGCGCGGGTCCTGCACGCGACCCAGCCCGTTGTCGGTCAGCAGACGGTACAGCGGCCCCACCTCCTGCACGGTGGCATCATCGAACCACACGTCCCCGGTGCCGTTGCGCTGGGACACACCGATGACCGCCACGGCGCGGTTGAGCGTCATGAACTCGGCCGCGCGCTCCTCCCAGCCGTTCTCCGTCTTGCCCGTCGCCGCCAGCGCGATCCCCTGCTTGGCGTCCACGTCATACTCGTAGGTCGTAATCGAGGCGGCCGGGTTCATCCCCGGCGCGGGCTTGACCCAGATGCTCGCCCGGAAGCGTCGCCCCGCCGGCAGCGCCATCCTGCAGCTCGCGCTCATGAACCGGCTGAAGTTGTCCGAGTGCGCCCGCAGCGACAGCTTCCCCCCGTGCTTCACCTGGTCGTCGAGATACCAGCCGACGTTCACGAGCTTGTCGTAGAAGAACGTCTGTCCGGGCACCTTTTTGATGTCCCAGTTGCGGAAGTTGCCCAGCTCCAGGTCGCCGTTGACCAGCGTCTTGGGGTGCTGCTCCCAGGCGAAGTCCCGCGCCGCGGCGAAGGCCGCGGCCTCCTCCTTGGCGCCCATGCCGGCCTCGCGCACCTCGCGCAAGAAGGGCGTCATGAACGAGGTCGCCGAGGCGTCCGAGCCCCCGCGCTGGTTCATCAGGCAGAAGGCCAGCACTTTCATGCCGACATCGAGGTACTTCCGGTCATGGGTGAGGCGGTAGGCATAGCCGATCGGCTGGAAGACCACCGACCCGCGCCCGAGCGCGAAGATGCCGATCTCCTCGGCGCGCTTCATTTCACTGACGTCCTCGTCCGGGTAGAACGCCAGGCAGCGCCGGCCCTTGGTCTTCACATCCAGCGACAGGTCCAGCTCGCGCAGGAACGTGTCCTTGAGGAAGTCGTCGCCGACGTTCTGATGCAACCGCGCCATCGCCAGGCAGCCATACCACGTGAAGGCGCTGCCGCAGGTGTAGCGGTCCTCATACCACGAGCCCTTCTCGGCCCCGCAGATGCTTTTGTCCGGCTCCTGCCGCTCCCGCAGCACCTTGATGTGCCCCATCACGCAGTCCAGGTAGCGCTTGTCGCCGGTGGCGTTGTAGATGTCCACGAGGTTCTCGATGGGCCGCGTCCAGTCGCGTCCCGTCGTGAAGCCGTACTCCTTGGACAGCAGCCGCGTCCCCACCTCATTGAGCACATCCAGGCAGCGCCCGTCACCGGTCAGGAAGTAGATGTCCGCCAGCCCCTGGATCCACGCGTGCGACCACCCCTCCTCGCTCTCGGTGTGGTTGGAGCAGTGGGTATGGCAGAAGCCCAGCCCGTGGTGGATGTCCACATCCCGGTAGTGCTCGGCGGCCAGGCGCGCGCCGTCGAAGTGCTCGCGCGACAGCGTGCGGAAGGTATGCAGCAGCAACTCATGGTCGCCCATGGTCTCCAGGTTGCCCCACCCGCCGTCGCCGGGGATGTCGCCATGGTTGAAGCAGCCGTACAGCCCCCGCGCGTCCTTCTGGACCCACGCGAAGTTGCCCAGCGTGGACAGGCTGCCCAGCCGCTTCTCGAAGATCGGGAAGGTCTTCTCATCCGGCGGCAGCAGGAAACCGAACACGCCCGAGTCGCAGTACCAGTCGGCGGTGGCCTGCAGCAGCGGCATCCGGCGGGTGCTGTACGTGGGCAGCGGCACATCGAGGCCCGTCGCCAGGGCGAACTCCATTGTCTTGCCCACGCCCTGCGTCCACACGACTGGCGGCGCGAGGGGGGAGTAGGTCCACACCGTCAACCCCTCCGGGCCGTTCTGCAGGCCGCAGGGGTAGTTCTCCAGGAAGTCGCGCACCGACACCGAGAGCTGGCCATCGGCCAGGCAGCCCGCCTCCTCCGGCTTCTCCAGCACGGTCTCGGTCCCACCGCCGGTGTCACTGGCCCCCAGCTTGCCCTCCCGCCGCCATGCGACGCGGTTGACGGGTGCGCGGCTCTGCAGCGGCCGGTCCAGCCGCACCCCGGCGGCTCGTATGGTCAGCCACGGCTCGCGGGAGATGTTGGCCAGGCTCTGCTGGCAGAGCATGAGACCCTCGCCGAAGACCTGCACGCGCAGGTCGGAGGCGAACTGCGGCTGATTGGCCGCGCCGAACTGCGAGCGGATGACGAAGGTGGCATACACCGGCCCCGTCCGCTCGATCGCGACGGTCGAGGGCCCCACCTGCGGCAGCGGCTTGCCGTCCAGGCCGATGAGGACGGGGCGCAGGCTGCCGCGCACCACACCTCCGGCGCGCACTTCTACCGGGCCCGGGGCCGAGGTGCTAAGGCGGAAGCCCTCCGGCCGCGCGGCATTCACGGCATAGCCGTCCGCGGTCCGGGCGAGGGTGGGCGGTGTGGCAGGGGAGGGCACGCGGGCGCTCCGCACGCCCGGGCCGTACTCCAGCGCGAGCGGCTTGTCCCCCTCGGGGAACGGGCCCGGCAGGTTCACAAGCAGCGCCATGATCGAGCTGTCGCCATGCCAGCGGGCCAGCACATCGGCCTGGCAGGCGAGGGGCTGCCCACCGGCCGTCACGCGCACGTCATCGCGCGAGAACAGCACGCCTTTGGGGAACGGGATGCCGGCTGACAGCGCGCCCAGGCCCATGTTCTCCGGCGCGTTGATGGTCAGCGGTACCTTCCCGCTCCGGCTCTTGCCCGGCCCCCGGTACTCCTGCAGCTTCAGCAGGTCCAGCGCCGGCGGCTCGATGCGCTGCTCCTCGGCCATCGGGTTGGCCGGGCCGGTCTCCGCCAACAGCGCCAGGTCGTCCACGAAGATCGCTCCCCCGGCCTGCTCGGCGCGCAGGCCGATCTCGCACGGGCCGGAGATGACCTCCTTGACCTCCAGCCGCACCTCCTGCCACTGCGTCCCCGCCTTAAAGGGCTGCGTCACGTCCTTGCGGACCCAGCGGTCATAGCTCGCGACCCGCAACACGACCGGCGTGTCGGCCTTCGCGGCGCGCACCTTCGCGACCGCAACCAGCTTCCCGCCACGGCTCTCGGCCCCCAACACGAACTCCTGGGCGCTCTCGGTGGTGACGCACACCTGGCCGCCTGCCGGCTGGTCAGTGCACACGCGCCACTGGTCGCAGCCCACCGGCTCGCCCATCCGGTTCCACACCGGCAGTGCCGCCGTGCCGCCGGCGAGGTACTCGCAGTCGCCGTACGGGATCAGGTTGACCTGCGCGGCGGCCACGATCGGGGCCGCCAGGGCCACCAGCAGTTGCGCGATGCGCATCGTTCGTTTCCTCCAGCGTCCGTCGGGCGCGGACCTGCCTGCCCCGGACCTTCGTGAATGCTTGCGTCAAGCTACACTGACGCGCGTAGGGTTCCGATACCGGGGTGGGTTCTCCTGCCCGCAGGGCCCCCGTGAGGAAGGCGGATGCGGCGACCGCGGCGAACCTCAATGCGACATGGTCGGCCACCCGGCCGCCGCGCTGTACGGCCGACCCCAGACGAGACGAGCCGAGACGTACTGGAGGCGTTTTGCATGAAGTTCGAGCGAGGAACCTGTCGCACGGGATCGGTCATCGAGCGTGCCGAGGGAATGGGCCTGGATCCCCGGATGCTCTACGAGACGGTCATCGAGTTGGCGAGCGAGGGCCTGCTGACCGCCCGCTGTGTCAACGCTGCCGCCGGTGTGCTGCTCACGCAACTGGGCCTGGCCGAGTACTTCTTCCGCAACATCTCCCGCGACGGCCTCAAGCGCGTGCTGCGCGCCGTCGCCACGAACATTCAGGTGCGCGACGACGACGAAGTGGTGCTGCGCGGGGAAGTGTCCGAGGCCCGCTTCGACATTGACGGTGGCGTGCAGGCGCGCATCGCCACCCCCGAGAACCGCGACCGCATGGAGGCGGTGCTCGACTCGGTCATGAACGGCAACCGGGTGGAGTACTACTTCAGCCCCGAGAGCCTCTACTACACCTACATCATTCACCCGCAGACACCGCCCCCCCCGCGCCACGGGGCCCGGCCCGAGGAGCTGTTCGCCTTCGCCGCCGACCCCACGAGCCCGGCCAGCACCCGCAAGCGGTATCTGGACTTCTACCGACGCTGGGTGAAGCAGACCGTGCCTCTGGTCGAGGTCTCGCCCTCGGACAGCACCCACGAGACCCGCATCATGTTCGCGGACGACTTCAGCCACTCGATCCTGCCGGTCCTCCGCCGCATGTTCGCCGACCTGGGCCTGGTCCTGCGCCGGGCGTATTGGGAGACCTTCCGGGGCAGCACCGGCCGCCTCGAGTCCATCTGCTCGATGTACGTGGCGGACAACTGCCCGCCGGCTGCGGTGGACCGGGCGGTCGCCAACATCCACGCGCTGCTATCCACCCACTCGGGCGAGCTGGACCCCATGTACGTGACCGGCCAGCTCAACTTCGAGGAGTACATCTTCGCCACGGTCGCCTGGGCCTTCGTTCACAGCTTCATTCACAAGGACCTGCAGATTGACCTGGACATCATGCACGGCCTGGCGCGCAAGGAGCTGCGCGACGCCTTCGCCCGCCGCGTCTTCGATTCCAGCCGCTCGGAGTACACGCGCCGCTGGATCCTCGATACCGTCAGCTCCAGCCCCGACCTGGTCAAGTGGCTCTACCGGCTGTTCGACCAGAAGTTCAACCCCGCCCGCAAAACCCACCCCAGCGCCGCTAGGCTCGAGCGCGAGACCGCGGAGTTCAGGCGCCAGGCCGCCATCGCCTTCGTGGACAACCGCACCGGCTACGACATCTTCAGCTTCATGACCCGGATCGTCACCCATGTCCAGAAGACGAACTTCTACAAGGTGCAGAAGCGCTCCCATGCCCTCCGGCTCGACGCCAGCCTGCTCGACCCGCTCGTCTTCCACGGTCCGCTTTACGGCATCTTCTTCGTGCTGGGGTTCTACGCCACGGCCACTCACATGCGCGCCGAGGACGTCGCCCGCGGTGGCGTGCGTCTCATCCGCGTGACCGCCGGCAACTACGATGACGAGCTGGACCGGATGCCGCTGCTCAACTACGCCCTGGGGCCCGTCGCCCAGCGCCTCAAGCACAAGGACATCGCCGAGAGCGGCGCCAAGGGCGTCGTGGTTCCCCACCAGGAGTTTGCCCGCGAGGGTCTGCGGGCCGTGCTCGACCTCTCCGAGGGTGTCATGGACCTGACGCAGCCCTGCCCCGAGGTCGTGGACTACCTGGGCCGCCCCGAGCGGCTCTACTTCGGCCCCGACGAGGGCACCGCCGGCTTCATGGACGCCGTCGCCTACCGTGCCCGCGAGCGCGGCGACAAGTACTGGCGCACCGCCACCACCGGCAAGAGCTTCGGCATCCCGCACGACGCCTACGGGCTCACCGCTGACCGCCGCGTCTTCGGGCTGATCCCGCGCGGGGACGAGGGCACCGAGCTGCAGATCGAGGGCGTGCCGGTGCTGGTCACAACCGACGCCGCCCGCATCTACCGCAAGATCGGGCCCCACATTGACACCAGCGGCATGACCACCATGGGCGTGATGGCCACGCTGCGCACGGTCCTGGCCCATGCCGGCATGCCGGAGGCCGAGACGAACCTGATGATGACCGGCGGCCCCGATGGCGACTTGGGCGCCAACCAGATCCAGTCCTTCAAGGGCCGCATCTGCCTGGTCGTGGACGGTGGCTCGGTGCTGTTCGACCCCGACGGGCTGGACCGCGAGGCGCTCATGACCATCGCCCTCGCCCGCCACACCGAGCCCCGGCTTGACAGCATGGCCTACCCGGTCGAGAAGCTGGGGCCGCGGGGCTTCAAGGTCCCCCGCCAGCCCGGGTCCGTGCGCCTTCCGGATGGCGTCGTGGTGCCCGACGGCGCCTTCTTCCACCGCAACTTCCTGTTCAACCCGGATGTCCGCCCGTACATCGCCGCGGCCAACATCACCACCTTCGTGCCGTGCGGGGGCTTCAAGGACACCATCAACGGCGAGAACGTCGCCCAGTTCATGGACCTGTTCCGCGAGCTGCGCGTCATCGTCGAGGGCGCCAACGTCTTCTTCGATGACACCTCCCGCGAACACATCGCCCGCCAGACGTGCATCCTGCACATCAAGGACTCCACGGCCAACAAGGGCGGCGTGACCAGCAGCGCCATCGCCGAGGTGCTCAGCGCCATCCTGCTGGGCGACAGCTACGAGCGCTTCCTGGTGCAGGACGCGCACACCCGCTCGGGCCTGATTCGCTCGGTGCTCGACCTCATCGCCGCCAACGCGGCCGCCGAGACCCGCGTGCTGCTCGCCCTGCACGAGCGCACCGGCGCGCCCCTCTACGAGCTGTCCGTGCGCACCAGCGAGGCGCTGCTGGAGTTGCAGCAGCACCTCTACACGCGCCTGGATGACATCATGGCGGACCGCGACCTGGTCCGCAGCGTGATCGCCGCCTATGTGCCCGAGGTGTTGATGGAGCACCTGGGCATGGCGCGCGTGTGGCAGGTCCTCAACCGGCCCGAGCTGCACGCCTACCGCGACGCGATCATCACCAAGAAGATCGCCGCCATGGCCCTGTATGGGCACGCGGCGGACTGGGATACCTTCCGCGAGCGTCTCGACACCGACTTCGTCGGCGAACTCCGGCGCATCGTCGGGTAACCCTTCGCACACCGAGGCCCATGATGACCTCACGAGAGCGCGTGCGGGCAGCCTTTGCCCGGTCTGAGCCGGACCGGGTGCCGGTCAACTACCTGGGCAATCCGGGCATCACCGCCCGGCTGCAGGAGCACTTCGGCCTGGCCGCGGGAGACCACCAGGGGCTCCTGCAGGCCCTGCGGGTGGACTTCCGCTCCCTGTCCGCGCCGTACGTCGGGCCGCCGCTGCACGAGCAGCTCCCCGGCCGCAGCGTGGACAACTGGGGCATCCACCGCCGCTACATCGAGCACCCCAGCGGCGGCTACTGGGACTACTGCGACTTCCCGCTGCGCGAGGCCACCGTCGAGCAGGTCGCCGACTGGCCGCTACCCTCCCCCGACGACTTCGATCTCTCCGGCCTCGCCGACCAGTGCCGCCGTCACGACCCGTATGCCCTCAACGGCTCGGCGGGCTATGGCGACATCATCAACGGCAACGGGATGCTGCGGGGCATGGAGCAGACGCTGGTGGACCTGGTGACCGACGACCCGGCAGGGCTGCTGCTCGCCGACCGTCGCCTGGCCATCCAGCTCGAGGTGACCGCCCGCATGCTGGAGGCCGCGCGGGGCCGGGCGGACTTCATCTGGCTCGGCGAGGACCTCGGCACCCAGATCGCCCCCATCATCAGCCCCGCCGTCTTCCGCAAGCATATCCGGCCGCGCTACCAGCCCTTCTGCGATCTGGCCCGGGCGCACGGCGCGTACGTGATGATGCACTGCTGCGGCTCCAGCAGTTGGGCCTTCGAGGACTTCATCGCCATGGGCATTCACGTGGTGGACACGCTCCAGCCCGAGGCCACCAACATGGAGCCGGCGTACCTCAAGCGCACCTTCGGCGACCGCCTGGCCTTCCACGGCGCCATCTCAACGGCCGGGCCGCTCGCCTACGGCACGCGGGAGGATGTGGTCGCCTGCGTGCGCGAGACGCTCGACATCATGATGCCGGGTGGCGGCTACTGCCTGGCCCCGACCCACCAGATCCAGGACAACACGCCGACCGAGAACGTGCTGGCGATGTACGAGACCGCCTGGACCCATGGCGTCTACAGCCGCGCCTGATGTCGTGTGCCGCAAGTCCCTTGCCATATTGCCGTAGCGCGGGCGGCTCGCCCGCGCGGGCAGGCGAGCCGCCTGCCCTACTGGAGGCAGGTCCCCTCCACAGATCATCCCGGCCCGCACCGGGCCGCCCACAGACAGGGGAACGCGCACATGCTCATTGACGTCCACGGTCACATTGGTCGCGTCCTGCCAGACCGGCGGGAGTTCGTTGATGTCACGAACTTGATCGCCAAGATGGATGCCTGGGGCCTTGACCGGACGTGCGTCCTGGCGCTCAGCGAGCACCCTGAGGGAGCCTACCTGGAGAGTGACACCGAGGACGTCATCGGCGTCTGCGCCCAGTACCCCGACCGGCTCACGCCCTTCTGTCTGATTGACCCGCGCTACGGCAACCGCGCCGACATGGACTTCACCCACCTGCTCGAGGAATACACCGCCCGTGGCTGCAGGGGCCTCGGCGAGCTCCTGCCCAAGCTCGACTTCGATGACCCCCGCTGCCTGAACCTGTACCGCCAGGCGGGCCGGTTCGGGCTGCCGGTGCTCTTCGACATGCAGGACCGCCCGGACGGCTACGGCCTGCGCGACGAGTTCGGGCTGCCCCGGCTGCAGCGCGCCCTGCAGCACTGCCCCGAGACAGTCTTCATCGGCCACGGCCCGACCTTCTGGGCCGAGATCTCCGGCGAAGTCCCCGCCGACAACCGGTCCGGCTACCCCAAGGGCCCCGTCGCGCCCGGTGGAGCCGTGCCGCGGCTGATGCGGCAGTACGCCAACCTGTGGGCGGACATCTCGGCCGGCAGCGGCCACAATGCCCTCACCCGTGACCCGGGCGTCGGCCTGGAGTTTCTCGACGAGTTCCAGGACCAGCTCATGTTCGGCACGGACTCCTGCGCGCGCCGCGACGTCAATGGCATCTACCCCAACGTGCAGTTCGTCCGCGACCTGCGCGAGGGCCGGAAGCTGTCCGCGAGCGCCCTTCAGAAGATCGAGTGGCGCAACGCTGTCCGCCTGCTGGGCCTGCCGGTGACCGGCGAGGCCTGAGGCCCGCCAGGGCCACTGCCCGGGAGACGATGCGCGTGATCTACCACAACCGCCTGCAGAAGCTCACGGACCCTCCGCCCCTGCTGGCGGACTTCCCCGAGTTCGTGGAACCCCTGCGCTGCGACGACCGCTACCTCGCCCCGCCGGTGGTGAACGAGCCCCACGCCGACCTGACCGTCCGCGCCTGGCGCTACTGGTACAACGTCCGCGGGATCGTGGAGATGGAGAACCGGCTGGAGGCCAAAGCCACCGCGGTCCTCATGGTCCACCCGTGGGGGATTGACGATGGCCATGGCCTGCCCACGCCGGAGCCCGCGGGCTGCGCGTTCTTTTGCACCCGCAGAAAGAACCTGCTCGTCCGGCCGCATATCGAGCAGGTCATCAACCCCTTCCTCGGGCGGCTGCGGGACCGCGTGGCGCTGGTCGGCTACTCGATGCCGCGGACGGAGGACGACCTCCGCAAGCTGCTCTACGCCTCCATCAACACGCCACCAGAGGCACTCGACCCCGAGGCGGGGGAGAGGCAACTGGCGGAGCTGCTCGCGGCGCAACCGTTCACCGGCCAGCCCCTGGCGACCGAGATCGAGTTGGACCCCGCCCACCCGGCGCGCAGCTACATGCTGCAGACGCCCTCCACCGACGCCCATCGCGGCTGCAACGGTGAGGGCTTCTGGGAGCTGCCCATGCCGGTGCACGCCGCCCTGGACCGCCGCCCCACAGACCTGGTGTTCTACGACGCCGAGGGCTATGAGCAGGTGCGGGATCACCTGCAGAGCCGGGGCGTGCGACACGTGCTGCTGCTGGGCTACGCCACGGACATGTGCGTGAAGGCCACCACCTGCGGCTACGACAACCTGTGCCAGGACTTCAACGTCTTCCTCGTTGGCGACGCGACACTGGCCACCTTCCCCGCGAGCACCACGCCGCGCTTCGCGACGCAGGTGGCCCTGCACAACGCGGCGCTGTGGCAACTCGTGACGCAGGTGGGGTGGGTGAACTAGTAGGCGGCGGGTGTCGCGGTGAGGTCGCGACGCGACCTCCGTGCGACGGGCCCCGCCGCCGGAGTTGCTTGACGCGTGTGGCGGTGCGACCTGCCACCGCGCGCCGTTGGAGCGCGGCTCTCCAGAGCCGCAGTCGTCGCGGTGTGCCACCCACTGGAGGCAGACAGATGCGGCGCCTACCCGTACTGCTCGGACTGATACTGACAGGAGTGACAGGAACCATGAGTGAAGCCAGACAGGGCCCGGACTGGGTGCTGGTCAACCCCCAGGCGGACTGGCGGGCGCGCGATTCACAGGGCGAGTTCGTCTTCGACAACCAACTGTGGATCCTCGGCGGCTGGGTCGCCTCGGATCAGCCCAACCTGCGCGATGTGTGGAAGTCGCCGGACGGCCGCCAGTGGACCCGCACCGTGGAGGAGGCGCCGTGGCGGTTCAGCGACCTCTCCGTGGCCCTGATCTACCGGGGCAAGATGTGGTTCATGGGCGGGCGCAAGCTCCCCGGCAAGGAGAACAGCAACGAGGTCTGGTCCTCGCCCGACGGCGCGCAGTGGACGCTGGAGGCCGAGCATGCCGGCTGGTGCCCGCGCGTGGCTCCCTGTTTCGCCGTGTTCAAGGACCGCATGTGGGTCTATGGCGGCACCGAGAACTTCTACGAGGACACCGACCTCACGCTCAAGAACGATGTTTGGTCCTCCACCGATGGGAAGGACTGGACGCTCGAGACCGCCGGGGCCGCCTGGCCCAAGCGCACCAATGCCCAGACCGTCGTCTTCGACAACAAGCTGTGGATCATGGGCGGCGGCCGCTGGTGCCCCGAGACCGTGGTCCGCAATGATGTCTGGTGCTCCGAGGACGGCGTGAACTGGACCGAGGTGACCCCCGCCGCCCCCTGGCAGCCGCGCCAGTGGTTCTCCCTGGTCGTCTACCGGGGCTGCATGTGGGTCCTCGGCGGCTGGTCGCGGGACAACGGCAACTTCGGGGACGTGTGGTACTCGAAGGACGGCCGGAACTGGACCGAGCTGAAGTCCAGCGCCATCTGGAAGAACCGCCACGAGCACTCCGTGGTGGTCTTCCAGGACAAGCTCTGGCTCTACGGCGGCTACGCGGACAAGCTGAACAGCGAAGTCTGGACCCTCGAGCTACCCGCCGACTGGACCGGCGACTAGCGCACACTTGAGTGAGTCCGTGCATCAGCGGAAGCCAGGTCGTGGGTGCCGCGCCGTGTGCGGCGGGCCCCACGACCGGCGAGCGGCACAACCAGGGCGGGGTGTTCGCCGTCGCGCGCAGGCGGACGGGGACCCCGCCCTGCTCACTTCATCTGCAGCGCGTACACCGCTCCGTCGTCACACGTGGCCAGCAGCTCCCTCGTGGCCGGGTTGCCGTCCAGTTCGGCCGGCGTCACCTGCCGCATCCAGCCCTCCCCGCGGAACGAGGCCAGGTCGTCCCCCCGCGCCCCGAGCACCCGCACCGTCCGGTCCTCCCCCGCCACCAGCAGCTCCGGCTTCCCATCCCCGTTCATGTCAGCGGCCTTCACCTGCCGCGGCACATCCAGCAGGTTGCGGTGCCACAGCAGCTTGCCCTCGCTGTCAAACCCGTACAGCAGGTAGTTCTTGGCGCCCGCCACGGTCTCGAGCTTCCCGTCGCCGTTGAGGTCGCTCAGCGCAAGGCTGGTGATCTCGCTCCCGATCTGGTAGCTGGGTAGCTGGCGCCCCTTCCACTCCAGGAACTGCAGCCACCCGGCCCGGTCGCCCATGACCACCGTCCCCTTCCCGTTGCCCGTCAAGTCGCCTGCAGCCAGCGCCGTGGGGCCCGCATGGCCAGTCGCGTTCAGGTAGCCCGCCTCCTTCCCCTGCCAGTCCCACACCTGCGCTCCGGCGTACGTGTTGCCCATCGCCACCTCCCGCTTGCCGTCGCCGTCCAGGTCATAGGCCACGCCGCACGTGGGTTGATGGGCCCAGTTGCAGCCGCTCCAGCGCAACTGCCCCGTCCCGTCGAAGCAGTATCCCCACCAGTTGCCGGACCCCACCAGCACCTCCTGCTTGCCGTCACCCTCCAGGTCGGCGGTGAAGACGACGCGCAGCGGTCCGGTGAAAGGCGGCACTCCGCGGTAGCCCGGACGCTCGTAACTCCGCGCCGGTGGCTTGACCGTCCACAGCTCGCTCCCGTCCGCCTTCCGCGCGTACAGCGTGTGGTCGGCGCACCCCGCGATCACCTCCACCTGCCCATCGCCGTTGATGTCCCCGGCGGCCACGTCCAGCACCTGGTCGGGCAGCGGCGTCTTCCACAGCAGGCGGCCATCCGCCCCGATCGCGCGCAGGGCCCGGTCGGTGCCGCCGGTCAGCGCCTCCATCTTGCCATCGCCGTTCAGGTCCGCCGCCACCAGGGCCTTGAGGTGGAAGCCACTCTTCACGATCTCCGCCGCGCCCCCCAACCCCCAGATCTCCACCGAGTCGAAGTAGACCTTGTGCTTCTCCGTGTACGGCTCGGCGCTGATCCGCACAGTCCGGGCGCGCAGCGCCGTTGGGGCCGCGATCGGGTAGGGCACGAGGTTGTTCTCCAGCGGCTTGCTGATGCTCACCTCACCCAGCAGCCGCCTGTCCTGTCTGAACCCGTCATTGCTGACTTCCACGGACAGCTTCTTCACCCCGCAGCCGCCCTGGAAGGTGACCAATTGCCGCGAGTTGACCGTCACGCGGGTGAGGTCGGCGGGTCGGCCCAGGTCAAAGCTCAGAACCACCGGCTTCCCCGTCGCGAACATGACGTTCCCGTTGGCCGCGCGGACCGCGTCCAGCTCACCGACGCCGTAGTCCACATCCCTGGGGGTGAGCGGCGCCACACTGCTCGTGACCTTCGTCTCCTTCTGCGGCGCGCAGTTGATGACCGCATCAAACCCACGGAACGCCCACAACGGTCTGAGCCCCTGGCCGTCGCCGCCCGCCGTCTTCTCGGGCGCTTTCCTCGCCAGCTCCGCGTATCGCCGGCTCAGCGCCTGGTCCAGCTTCTGGCACACGGCTGCCGCCGCCGGCGCAAAGCGCAAGTCGTGCCGCCCTGCCGCCAGCATCTCCGCCTTCCCGCCCAGAGTCACCGTCGTCGGCTCCTGGCAGACCACCGTCGCCTGGCCCGTCCGCAGGTTCAGGTGCGCATCCACCGGCAGGTTCGCCGCCAGCTTCACGCCGCCGTACTCCACCTGTGTCGCCCCGGCGAGTCGCAGTTCGTCGCCGGTCACATGCAGCAGGGCGGCCTGCACGCTCAGCCCCGCGAGGCCCTCTGCCTGCCGCAGCCCCACCAGCGCCACCCCCTGGTCCTTCACCAGGACCGACGAGCTGTCCAACGCCCGCACGTCCACCACCTGCTGCGGCCGGGCCACGTGGAACGCATTGGCAAACATGCGGTGGTCGCCCGGCTGCAACTGGGCGCTCTTGGCCTGGTACAGCGCCCGCGCGTTGGCCGGCCCCTGGCAGGACTTCTCACTCAGCGCCGCCCCGTCGGCATTGACCAGATGGAACGTCTCCCCGCCCTGCCTGGCGGTCCAGCGGTTGCCGCCCAGCTCCGTGTCTCCCAGCGTGCGCCAGATGCACTGCAGGTCATAGGTCCCGGCCTGCTCGGCCAGCAAGTCGTCGAGGACGATCATGTACCGATCCTTCACCCAGATCAGGTTGCGGTCCCAGGTCAGCCCGTTGTACCCGACCAGCCGCGACTGCACCAACCCCACCCCCGGCCAGTCCGCCCGTGCGGTCAGCTCGGCCAGTTCCGGCGTCGGCGCGCTGAACCCGTCGCGGTTGATGGTCAGGGTGCTGTGCTCGGTCAGCTCGGGGATCATGTACCCGTCATCGAACAGGAACACGCGCCCCCGGTCCGAGTAGTTGATGATGACATTGGCCGAGGGGTGCGAGTGGAAGCCATAGCACATCCCGCCCAGCAGCAGGTACTCGCGCTGCGGATCGAAGGTTTCCCGCAGCGAGATCTTGTCAAAGCACCGCTCCAGGGGCATGGCCCGCTTCCCGCCGCGGTCATAGACCCACTGCGCCAGCGGCATCACCTTGACCCCCAGCATGTCGGTCGGCTCCTGCCGGGGCAGTACCTCCGGCGGCACCCAGTACGTCCCCGGCCCGCCGCCGAGGTGCTCATACCACCACAGGTACCGCCCGTCCCGGTACAGCCACGCCGCCAGCTTCAGCGCCTCGACCGTGTACTTGCCGCCGAGCTGCGAGGTGTCGCCGAAGCCCCCGGCATTCCCCACGTTGTTGGTGATCAGGATGTCATAGTCGGCCAGCGTCTTGAGGCTGCCGCTGTCGAAGTACGCCCGGTTCGGCCGGTTGAGCGCGAAGGTGTAGTTGTCGTACACCGTGATGTTGCCATACCCGGGGCAGTCCTCGGACACTTTCCAGTTCACGAGGTCATTCTGGTAGTACACATCCAGGTTCTTGAGGATCTTCTCGCCGATGGGGAGGCCGGGGTAGTAGCGCGCGAAGTACAGCCCGGCAAAGAACGACCCGACGGCATTCCAGTTGTTGCCGTGGGGGGCGGCGGAGGGCTTCACGGTCTGCCGCGCATACGGCACCGCGTAGGCATACCGCGCGAAGATGTTGGTCAGCTCGAGGCGGTCGGCGTCGCTGAACGCCTCCCCCTCCTCGATCGCGTCCCAGAGCTGCACAAGTGTCTGCGTGCTGCGCAGATCGTCGGCCGCCCCCTGCCGCTCGACCACCTTGTCCAGGGTTCGCATGGCCGCGAGGAACAGTCGCGCGTATGACGGGACGCCGTACAGGTAGTACTGCGTCCCCCAGCCGATCCCACGGGCGCCGATCTCGGAGTACGTCGCCCCCTCCACACTCTTGAGCAGCCTCGCCTGCTCCTCCGCCGACACCTCAGCCGGCGGCTTGCCCCCGACCGTCACATGCAGCGGCCCCAGCGTCTGCCCGCCTGTCCGGGCGAGCAGCTCGCCCAGCCGCTGCACCGCCGCCTGCGTCCCGGCCACGCTGCTCCCCGCCACGCAGAGGACGTTCTTCCCGGTCTGCCAGGGGTTGTGCACGGTGCGCAGGTCGGCGCCATCGCCGCCGGGGAAGGCGAAGTCACACGGCGTGAACTGCCGCAGATAGAGGTCCTCGGCCACCCTGTTGGTCGCGAAGTTGCCGATGGCGATGAGGTGCTTCGTCTGCCGGTCGGCGTCGGTGATCTGACTCGCCGGCTTGATCGGCAGCGTCACCCCGCAGGCCGCCTTCACCGCCGCCTGCACCGCCTCGGCGGTCCCCTCCAGCCCCTGGCCCTCCGGCGCCGCGATGAGGCACGCCGCCTGCCCGTTGGTCACCAGCGCCGTCTGCAGGCACATGTCCTTGAGCGCACTGATCGCGGGGGCCGCCTCCGCCGCGAGCGCCTGCCCCACCCCCAGCACCAGCAGCACAACGCTCAGAGCGGCAACACGTCCGGGGGATGCCATGGGAGGTTCTCCTTTGGGGCACGGGTGCTGGCGACAAAGCAGGCGCGCGCGGACGGTCGGTGCCATCGCGATGGCCTCAGGCCGGACGCACCAACTGCACCCCATGTTCTGCCAGATAGCGCTTCACATCCGGGATGCTCAGCATGCCGAAGTGGAACACCGAGGCCGCCAGCAGGATGCTGGCCCCGGCCTCGACCGCCTCCACGAAGTGCGCCAGCGTCCCCGCCCCGCCCGAGGCCACGACGGGGGCGTTGACACTCTCGGCGATGCCGCGGATGAGCGGCAGGTCATAGCCGGTCTTGGCCCCATCCCCGGCCTTGCTGGTGGGCAGGATGCACCCGACTCCGTAGCCGTCCACCTGCTTCGCCCACTCCACCGCGTCGGTACCGGTCGCGGTGCGGCCGCCGTCCACATACACCTCGTAGCCCGAGGGCAGTGCCGGGTTGGCGTCCACGTCAATCGCCACCGTCACGCGCTCGGGACCGAACTCCCGGACCATCTCGGCGATCACCTCGGGCCGCCGAAAGGCCGCGCTGCTGGTGGACACCTTGTCCGCACCCGCCGCCAGGACCTGGGCCGCCGATGGCACATCCCGGATGCCACCGCCGACGGTGAAGGGTACGGTCACGACCTCAGCGACCCGCTGCACCACCTCCAGCATGGTCGCCCGCCCCTCCACCGTGGCCGTGATGTCCAGTAGGGCAAGCTCGTCGGCGCCCGCGGCGCAGTATGCCTGGGCGCACGCCACCGGATCGCCCGCGTCGCGGATGCTGACGAAGTGGACGCCCTTGACGACCCTCCCGCTCTGCATGTCCAGGCACGGCATGATCGTGATCGGGTTTGCCATTATCGTCCTCCCTACGGTGTCAGGAGCGCCGGCCCAGACGATCCGGGCCTCTCTCCCAGGCCTTCCTCGCCCTGCTCTCCCTTCCCTCTGTGGGGTGTGACCTTCAGTTGTCGGTGCCGGTGCTAGATGCCGCGCGGACCTTCCCGCCCGCAGGACGGTCGGTGGTGCTCAGGATGGTGGCCTTCCCGTCCGCAGGACGGTCGGCGGTGCGCAGCACCGCCCCCCAGCCGGACGCTTCCGCGCCCGGGCCGCCGCCGCCCCCTTGTCTCTCTCTGCGGTCGTTCCGTTCCGTCCGCAGGACGGTCGGCGGGACGCCCGGCGAGCCCTTGCGCCCGCGCCGGGCCTGCGGCCAACCGTCCTGCGGACGGAAGGCACTCCTGACGGAGAGGAAAGGGGTGGCGTTCCTTCCCGGCGTTGAAACGCCGGGCTGAGGGGCGGTGCCGCGCACTGCCGAGCGTCCTGCGGACGCCACGACTCCCGCCCCGCCGCACCTCCGCCCCCCAGGCCACGCGCCGACAACCAACTGCCCCTTCGTGCCCCCCTTGACAGACGTACCATATTTGGCTATATTGCCAAACAGACAACTATGAGCACCGAAGCCTACAAAGCCAAAGCCGACATCATCAAGGCCCTCGCGCACCCCAGCCGCCTCGCCATGGTCGAGGCCCTCGCCGGCGGCGAAATGTGCGTCTGCCACCTGCAGGAGCTGGTCGGCTCCGACATGTCTACCGTCTCCAAGCACCTCAGCCTCCTCAAGCACGCTGGCATCGTCCGCGACCGCAAGCAGGGCCTGTGGGTGTACTACAGCCTGCGCACCCCGTGCGTGCTCAACTTCCTGGGCTGCATCGAGGCGATGGTCGAGGAGGACGCGGCAGCAGCCTCAGGGCGGGGTGCCCGCCATAGCGCGTAGCGCGACGGCGGACGGGACCCCCGTCACCGCCTGAGCACGCCGACTGCCTCGCATCGTGGTTGTCAGCTCGCCAAGATAGCCAACTAACATGAACACTGCTCCCTGGTGGACCGGGCCCTTCAAGAGCCTCGGCAACCTCCTCGCCTACAACCTGCTCGGCCTCGACCCCAAGAGCCACTTCGGCAGCTCCGTCCAGTTCTTCATCTGGGACGTCATCAAGATCCTCTTCCTGCTGACGGTCATCGTCTTCGCCGTCGCCATCATTCGCAGCTTCTTCTCGCCCGAGCGCTCCCGCCGCATCCTCGGCGGCAAGCACGAGTGGGCCGGCAACATCCTGGCCTCCCTCCTGGGCGTGGTCACACCCTTCTGCTCGTGCTCGGCCTGCCCGCTGTTCATCGGCTTCGTCGAGAGCGGTATCCCCCTGGGCGTGGCGATGTCCTTCCTGATCTCCGCCCCCACGGTCAACGAGGTCGCCCTGATCCTGCTGCTGGGCCTGTTCGGCTGGCGCGTGGCGGGCCTGTACCTGCTCACGGGCGTGCTCATGGCGATCGTGGCCGGGATGGTCATCGGGCGACTCAGGCTCGAACGGTTCGTCGAGGAGTACGTCTGGCAGGTCCAGATGGCCGAGACCGAGGAGGAAGACCCCACCTGGGCTGACCGCCTCGCCTACGCCAAAGACTACACGAAGACGCTGATGAAGAAGGTCGGACCATGGGTCCTGATCGGCGTGGGCGTGGCCGCCGGCATCCACGGCTACGTGCCCGTCGAGTTCGTCGCCCGGGCCGCGGGCCAGGGCAACCCGCTGGCTGTCCCCATCGCCGTCCTCATTGGCATCCCGCTGTACTCCAATGCCGCGGGCACCATCCCCATCGTCCAGGTGCTGGTGGAGAAGGGCGTGCCCATCGGCACCGCCCTGGCGCTGATGATGTCCATCGTCGCCATCTCGGTGCCCGAGATGCTGATCCTCCGGCAGGTCGTGAAGTGGCCGCTGCTCGGGGTCTTTGCCGGGGTGGTGGTCGTGGCGATCATCATCATCGGGACCATGTTCAACACTGTCATCTTCCCCGGTGGCACGCCGCCGGAGATCATGCAGCAACTGCAGAGTCTGGGAGGCTGACATGAAGATCGTCATCTATGGCACCGGCTGCAAGAAGTGCAAGCAGCTCTTCGCCAACGCGGAGGAGGCCGTGCGCCTGGCGGGCGTTGAGGCCGAGGTCACCAAGGTCGAGCAGGTGGCCGACATCGTCCAGGCCGGGATCATGTTCACCCCGGGCCTGACGATTGACGGCCAGGTCAAGTCCACGGGCAGAGTGCCCGATGCGGCCAAGATCGCGGCCTGGATACAGGAAGCCAGGTCGTAGCCCCGACCGCCCCGCCGGGGCGGCAGCCCATGTGAAGGAGGGGACACTTATGTCCTCATGTTGCGCCGGGAGCAAGACGCTGGTGTTCGCGTGTAGTGGCGGCTCAAACGTCGGGCAGCTCAGCAATGAGGCCGCCAAGCAACTCGACATGGAGGGTGTCGGCAGCTTCTTCTGCGCCGCCGGCATCGGCGGCGGCCTGGCAGGCTTCATCACCAAGGCGCGCGAGGCCGACGCGACCATCGTCATTGACGGCTGTGACCTCGGCTGCGTCAAGGCCGCCTTTGAGCGCGAGGACGTGCCCATCTCCAAGTACGTGGTCATCACCGACCTCGGCATCGAGAAGGGGCACCACTTCAATCTGACCGACGAGCAGGTCGCGACCGTCTGCGCAGCGGCGAAGAAGAGCTGCTGCTGCGGGTAAGGCTGCAGCCGGGACGGCCTAGGGTGAGGGTCAGGCGGCCCTCGCCCCGCTCGTCCGGGTGCCGCGCCATCGGATGAAAGGTTGGTTCATGTGAAACGGACACAGGTGGCAGCGCTCATTCTCGTCCTGCTCGTCGTCGGGGCGGTCGTGGCCATGAAGGCCAACCAGATGCAGGACAGCAACACGGTGCCCGAAGGGGCAACCTGTCCCACGGTCCCGAGCAGGAGCGACACCGGCTCACCACCGGCCCCGGCCCCCACGGCCCAGGAGTCGGCTGCATCGCTGCCGCGGCTGGTGGACCTCGGCTCCACCACCTGCATCCCCTGCAAGCAGATGGCGCCGATCCTCGAGGAGCTCAAGGTGGAGTTGCAGGGCAAGGTCGAGGTCGAGTTCATAGACATCGCCCAGAACCCGCAGGCGGCCGACAAGTACGCCATCAACGTGATCCCCACCCAGATCTTCCTCGACCAGACCGGCCAGGAAGCGTTCCGTCACGAGGGCTTCTACCCCAAGGCGGACATCCTGGCCCAGCTGGAGAAGATGGGCGTCAAGACCAACTAGGCCAACTGGAGGAGTGCCCCATGCTGCCAAGGCGCTTTGCTCTGTGTGCCGCTGCGGCCCTCTGCGCCGCCGGCGTGGTCGTGGCCCAGGGCGCGGTCAAGCTGCCGAAGCTGGTGGACCTGGGCTCCACCACCTGCCTCCCCTGCAAGCAGATGGAACCCATCCTCAAGGAGTTGAAGACCGAGCTGGCGGGCGTCGTGGACGTGGTGTTCATCAACGTCTACGCACAGCCGGAGATGGCCCGGGACTTCCGCATCGAGGTCATCCCGACCCAGGTCTTCCTCGGCGCAGATGGCAAGGAGCTGTTCCGCCACGAGGGCTTCTATGCCAAGAGCGCGATCCTCGCGAAGTGGCGCGAGTTGGGCGTGGCGGTGCCGCTCCCGGCGCTGCCCTCCGTCAGCCGCTGGAACGTGCCGCCGGACACCCGCCCCCGGGACACCATCTGCTACCTGTGCGATGGCGCCGTGGCCCCAAAGACCGCAGTCCTGGTGAAGACCGACAAAGGCGAGGTGCGCCTGTGCTCTCCGCACTGCTTCCTCGTGATGCTCTCCTCCTACACCGGCGACTGCGCGCCGCTGGAGGACAAGGCCTGCGTGACGGACTACAAGAGCGGCCGTCCGGCGCCCCTGCGGGACGCCAGCTATCTCGTTGTACTCAACGAGGAGACGGGGAGGCCCTTCGTGATGGCCTTCGCCAAGCGCGAGGCGGCGCTGTCCGCCCGGCGGAGTGTCGGTGGCAGCATCCTGACCTATGAGCTGCTGAAGGCCTGCGAGTTGGCGACCCGCTGCGGCTTCTGCGATCGCGCCGTCTACCCGCAGGATGCCGCGCTGGTGACGGCCGGGGGCCTGCACACCTACGGCTGCTGTTCGCACTGCGCCATGGGTGTGGCGGCTCGCACAGGCAAGGACATCGAGGTGCATCAGCCCGACGCCCTGACCGGGCAGATGATCGTCGTCAAGACCCTCGACGGCACGATTGCCTCCCTGGACCCGCCGACGGCCGTGGCCTGGTTTGGCCAGCGGACGAAGCCGGACGGCAAGCATGCTTCCGCCGGCTGTTTCCATCAGGGCTTCTTCGTATCCGTCGAGAACCTGCAGCAGTGGCTGGCCGCCCATCCGCTGGAGACGGGCGAGCTGATCACCATCGAGAAGGCCCTGGCCGACAAGATGGCGCTCTCGGCCGAGCAGATCAAGAAGGCCTGCAAGATCGGCGAGTGCGCCCCCAAGTAGCCTGACAGGAGCACGACCTTGGACCTCATGCAGCCGCTGCAACAGGCCCTCGACCAATCGTCGCTGCTGGTGGTCCCGCTGGTCTTCTTGGGCGGGGCGGCCACGGGGCTGAACCCGTGCGTCTACCCCACCATCCCGGTGCTCGTCGGCTACATCTCGGGCCAGAAGGAGCAGCCCCGCTGGCGCGGACTCGCCCTGGCCCTGACCTTTGTGTTCGGGCTGGCTATCACTTACGTGATCATCGGGGCGACCGCGTCCTTCGTCGGCAGCGTCCTGGGCCTGTCCAAGGCCGGCTGGATGTATGTTGTCGCCGCCGTCTGCCTGCTCGTCGGGCTGAACATGACGGGGCTGCTGCCGCTGAGCTTCAGCACCTGGGCCCCCGCGCAGTCGAAGTGGTCGCGGCTCAGCGGCTTCGCCGGCGCCCTGGTCCTGGGCATGCTCTTCGGCCTCGTCGCCAGCCCGTGTGCCATGCCGATCCTCACGCTGATCCTGGCGCTCATCGCCCAGAAGGGGCAGGTGGCCTACGGCTCGCTGTTGATGTTCACGTACGCCGTGGGCCATGGCCTGCCGCTGGTGATCATCGGCACCGTAGCGGGCGCGCTCACCAGCCTCGAACGCTGCACCAGGTACTCCGTCCTGATACAGCGGGTCGGCGGCTGGCTCCTGGTCGCTGTGGGCGTGTACTTCATCTGGACAGCCTGACCATACCGCAGAGGAACAGAGACATGCGCAGGAACCTCAGACTTGCCGTCACCGCCGCCCTGTGTGCGACCGTCCTGACAGCGGCCCACGCCGAGGGGCTCAGCGTCGGTGCCAGGGCCCCCGGCTTTACCCTCAAGACCCTCGCCGGGAAGCCCTACAAGCTGTCGGACTACAAGGGCAAGAGCGTGGTCATACTCGACTTTGGCCGCTTCACCTGCCTGCCTTGCCGCGACATGCTCAAGGACCTGCAGAAGCTGCAGGCCAAGTACAAGGGCCACGGTGTGCGGATCTTCCAGGTGAACCTCGACGGCCCGCTGGCGGGGAGGGTGGTCCCCAAGGGCCTCCGCGAACTCGGGGTGACCTTCCCGATCCTGCAGGACGCCGAGTTCCGCGTCGCTGAGGCATACAAGGTGCAGACCATCCCGCACCTCGTCCTGGTGGATACCCAGGGACGAGTCCGCTTCACGCACACCGGCTATGAGCCGGGCCTGCGAGCAAAGCTCGTCGCGCAGGTAGACAAGTACCGACGCAAGTAGGAGTGACCAGATGAGTGCAGTCAAGGGAACCATCCACGCCGGCGTGTGCGGCTTCGTCACCGAAGTCATCGCCCGGTGTGACGACAGCCAGCACGTCTCGTTCGACATCACCACCCCGTGCGAGAAGGTGGGGAAGCTCGCCGAGATCCTGCCGACCGTGGACGCCTACGAAGAGATCGGCAGCGGCTTCAACGGCCAGGTCATGACCGCCGTGCGCCAGTGTTTCGAGGGGTGCTGCAGCGGCTGTGCCGTGCCGGCCGGGGTGTTCAAGACCATGCAAGTCGCGGCCAAACTGGCTCTGCCCCAGGCAGTCACCATAGCCCTTGAGAAACTCTAGTGAGGTCGGCACAACTAGGGGAACAGGCCGTGGGTGCCGCGTCGTGTGCGGCGGGCCCC
>JAJFUB010000152.1 GCA_021372615.1 bacterium
ACGTGAGGTTCCCGACGGGACATGAGCAGGGACACTCCTAGCACCAAGTGCCCGCTCACTTCTTGCCCCAACCGTCAGAACCTCCTCGCCTCACAAGCAAAACCCGCACTTTGCGGAAAATGGGCTGGAGAGCCGCGCTCCAACGGCTTTGGCGACCAGTCCGTAGCTGGATGGAGACTGCCATGCGCCTGCTGCCGCCCGTCATGCTGTGCCTCGCTGCCACCGCCGCCCTGGCTGCGCCCACGCCCACCCGCGCCCCCATCACCTACGTGCTCGACTACGGGGGCAAGCACCTGGGCTACGACCAGTGGCTCGCCGACACCATCGCGGCTCGCCCGCAGCTTCTGCACCTGGGCAAGGATGTCTTGATGACTCACAACTGGGGGCCAATCCAGGCCCTCGGCGGCGAGAACCAGGCCTATGGTAAGGGCGACAGCGTGCGCCGCCTGACGCTGGAGGAGACCAAGCAGCGCCGGGCCGGGCTGACCGACATGGTCCGCCGCCTGCACGCCGGCGGGGTCACGATGGTCATGCCCTACATCTGCTCCATGACCATCGGCGGCGACCCGGACAAGCGCACCGGCTTCTGGGACTTCTACGACCACTGGGACGAGTATGCCGCGGAGTTCAAGCTCGGCCCGCGCCCGGCCGACGACCCGATCACATGGTTGCAGGTCGAGCCCGACGGCAAGCCCCACTACTTCTACGCCCTGACCAACGGCAAGTACCCGCCCTACGAGCCGAACTTGCGCTATGCGGTCTGCATGAACAACCCCCACTGGCGCACCTGGTCCGAGCAGGTGGTGCGGATGTGTGCCGAGGTGGGCTATGACGGCGTCTTCGTGGACAACGGCGGGTCGCAGCATTGCTACTGCCACTATTGCCAGGAGGCCTTCCAGGCGTGGCTGGCGGTGCGCTATCACGGCAATCCCCAGGCCTACGGCTATCCGGCGGGGCAACCAATCGCCCTGACCGATGACCTGAAGCAGGGCCTGGCGGTCGTGGACAGCCGCCGCTTCTGGGCCGACACCTTCAGCCGCCACATCATGGCCCTGAAGGCGGCCGGGGAGCAGGTGCGCCGCCCGTTCTATGTCTTCCCCAATGGCGGCGAGGGGCGGCCGGAGCACGTCTGGGGAGCGTTCGCGCCGGTGGACTTCCTCATGTTCGAGCGCTCCATTGGCGACTTTGGCACCAACCCCGGCCTGGCGGGCCGGCGCATCGTGCGTGACATCAAGCTCATGCATGTGAACACCAACATCTTCGAGAACAAGCTGACCCAGTGCGTGGGCGGCAACGAACGCCCGTTGATGCTCACGCGGGGCGGCTATCCGTCGCTCAACCCGGACTGGGACCTGAACCCCGACTCCGCGGCCCTGGCGATGGCCGAGTGCGCTGCCTATGGCAACGGCGGCGGCTTCCTGATCCGGCCCGACTACGCCACCTTCGGCGCCGTGCTGCGGCAGTACCGCGCCTTCTTCGAGCAGAAGGCGGCCCTGTACGAGGGCAACTGGGGCTACGCGCAGGTCCTGCTGGGCTGCTTCCCGTACCAGAAGATGTACGGCAATCCGTCTCACATCACCCGCCTGCGGGGCCTGACTGATGCCCTGGGCGAGTGCCACCTGCTCTTCGACTACGACACGCGCTGGAGCTTCCACTTCCCCGAGATGCAGAAGTACCGCCTGGTCATCCTGCCCGACGTGAAGTTCATGGACAGTGCCGACCAGATCCTCCAGTACGTCCGCGCCGGCGGCAAAGCCCTGATCGTGGGGGAGAACGCCACCTTCGGGGAGGAGCTGTTGCGCCCGCAGCAGTCGCCGCTGGCGGGGCTCACGCAGGACGGCCAGGTGCATACGCTGGGGGCGGGTCAGTACGTGTCCTGCCCCCTGGCGCCCAACGGCAAGCAGCTCTGGACGATCCTGGGGCAGCTCGGCCTGCAGGACCTCGCCCTGCTGCCGCGCGAAGACAACCAGCACGTACGGTTCAACGCCCTAGCGAAGCTGGATGGCAAGACGCTGTACTTCCACGTGCTCAACTATGACGTACCTCTGGGGACGACAGCCCGTCTGGACCACCCGCGTGAGGGCCTGAAGCTGCGCCTGCCGTTGCCTGCGGGGGCGCAGGTCAAGAGCGCCGTGGTCCACGACCCGGACAAGGCGGCGACGCAGACGGTGGCGGTGGGGGCCGACGGGACGGTGACGCTACCGCCGCTGCGGGTGTATGAGGTGGTGGAAGTGAGGCTGTGAGGGGGGACGGCATACGTCGTTACTCAACGAAGGAGCCAACATGCCACGCATACTGTCCCTCCTGCTGGTCCTTCTGTGGTCCTGCGCCCTCGCGCAGTCGGCCAAGCCCCTCCCGCGCGGGTTCACGATCACGACCCCGCGTCTGTCGGCCACGGTCATTGACGGCACCATCGTGAGCCTCAAGGACCTCAGGACCGGCGAAGTCCACGCCGACGCCGCCACTGCTGATCTATCCATGCCGCGCGGGCTGGGCTCCATGACGGGCCATGCCAAGACCATGTCATCCCTGCACTCACCGTGGGGCAACCAGCAGATGAACCAGGATGTGCCGCCCGGCACGGCCTTCCCCACGATGCACTTCCCGTCGCCGCAGGGCAAGTTCATCGCCACGCCCGTGCCCGGCGGGATGCGCGGCACCTGGACCGGCCTGACCAACGGCAAGGAGCAGTTCCCCGGTGAGAGCCTGACCGTGCAGTGCACGGTGGACGCCTCCGGCCAGTTGCTCACGCGCGCGACGGCGCAGAGCAGCGCGGCGGGCGTCTATGGCGTGCAGGCGCCGCTGGCGAACCTCCATCCCGACCACCGCTTCTATGTCGCTTCGTTCGGCGGGGTGATGTACGACCGGACCGGCCGGCCAGGGCTCATCACACTGGGGGGCAGCCCCTTCTGGGAAGCGCCCATCATCGCGGCCGAAGGCAAGCAGGGGAGCCTGTGCGTGTGGGTCCAGGAGCCGACCTTCCGCCCGAACTTCTGCTTCCTGAACTGGTCGGGCAAGAGCTTCTCGGCCGCCATCGAGTCCCTGAACCTCATCCCGTATGAGCCCCGCACGCAGATCGAGTCCGTCACGTGGCATCTGGACGTCTTCTCCGGCGGGTGGGTGGCCGCGATGACGCCGTACAAGCAGTGGTACGCGAAGGCCTTCGCTCCGGAGATGAAGGTCCGTGCGGCCACGAAGTGGGCCGACAAGATCCGTGTCATTGTGGATCACGCCGAGGGCACCCCCGAAACCTACCGGATGCTGGCGGCGACCTTCGACCCCGAGACTGTCCTGCTGCACAACTGGAACGCACGGGCGCCCGAGTTCGATCACGACCTGCCCGACTGGACGCCCCGCGCTGGCTATGTGGACAGCGTCAAGCTCGCCCACCAGCATGGCTTCCACACGATGGCCTATGTGAACACGTACTGTGTGAACGTCAACTCCCCGGTGTTTGTGCGGGACAAGATCAGGGACTTCGGGCTGCTGCGGGCCTACGCGGGCATATCCGGCTACCCGGACAAGCCCACGACATGGGCGGACGTCAAGGACGGGCAGCTCCTGTACCTCGACCCCCTCTCGGCCGCCTGGCGCAAGTACCACACGGACATGATGCTGACGTGGCGGAGGGAGACGGGTACTGACGCGAACTATGAGGACACAGCGGGAGCCATCGGCGACTATGGCAATGGCGTCATCGAGGGCAAGGCGGGCGCCGAGGGCGCGACGGAGCAGTTCCGCGAGCTGCTGCGCCGCAACCCCGAGGTGCCCATGTCCGCTGAATACGCCCCCGAGCCCATCGCCTTCGCCATCCGCTGGCCGCTGCGCTACCAGCAGGTCTGGGGCAATGCCGCCACCCGCGTGTGGTGGATGGAGCACCAGCGGCCCGTGTCGGCCCACATCCACGGGCCGAACGCCCGGGCGTGGGTGCCGATCATCCGGGCGGAGGACGACTTCAGCCGCCACGTGGTGGTCGCGTGCTCCGATGCGCTGGGGGGCCTCGGGCAGATCGCCGGCACCGCGACCGAGCTGCAGGCCACCAGCGGCATGCCCTACCACATGCGCACCCGCGCCCAGCTCTTCGCCCACCGGCAACTGACCCCTGTGTTCCCGCCGGAGCGCTGGCCGAACGACCTCGCCTGCGTGTACGAGGACCGGGGGGGGCGGCGCTACCAGTACTCCGCTACGGCGCAGGTTCAGCAGATGCTCGGGCCCGAGGGGCGGCCGCTCTACCAGCGCATCACCGGCCTCAACCAGCTCGACACGCCGCTGACGCTGCCCGGTTGGCCGGCGGGAGCCGAGGGCAAGGTGCTGGGCCTGAACCCCGAGGTCCGCTATGCACTGTCCCCCGGCGGGCACGACCGGACGAAGGCGCAGGTCCTGGCGCTCCCGCCCGGCATCCGCATCAGCCGCTATGAGAGCAACCCGCTACGCACCGTGCTGGTCCTGGGGCCCGTGGATGACAAGAGTCCGCAGTCCGGGGAGATCGCGCTGCGCACCAATGCGAAGTTCGTCGCCCTGCTCGTCAACGACCAGCCCGGAAAGCTACCGCCCGTCCCTGAGAAGGCTGTGTCCAGCGACCCCGCCACCTACCAGGTCACCTTCCCGGCGCACCTGACGTTCTTCGAGCGCGGGGCGCCGACGGTGAAGCTCGGCGAGCCGCTGGGCGATGGTCTGGAACGGGGGCGCTACATCATCCGCGCCACGGGCCTGGAGCGGGGCGGGGAGTTCATTGTGCCCCACCGGGCCGCCTTCCCGGTGCCGGGTGACAAGTCCGGCCGCGAGTTCATGCTGGTGGACTATGGCAGCGAGTGCGAGGTCGCCATGGACTACCTGGCGCAGGTGCCCGACCGGGAGACCTCCGTGGCCGTCTACGTCTACAACAACCAGACGCGCTACGGCAACGGCGGCATTGCGCGGCTCTACGTGAACGGCCGCGAGGTCCGGGCGCACGATCTGGGACCCAAGCCGAACCCGGACTGGCAGCAGGGCATGGACGCGGCGAAGAAGGTGGTCTGGGACACGGACTTCCACCTGTGGCGGGTGCCGCTGGGCCACCTCGCCGGTGGACCGGTAGCCATCACCATCGCCACCGACGCCAAGGGTGAGAACAACGCGGACCAGGTATGGTGGACGCGGCCATGGCTGGTGAAGGACCCCGAGCAGAAGCCGTCGTTCGTGCGCGTCCGGGCGGAGGGGATGGTGGCGGAGTAGGGGAGGGGTGGCGCGACGACGGGTAGTTGACGCCTCCGCCTCTGTCGAGTACACTTGTCTCCAACGGACAGGGGGATTCATTCCCCTGTCGGTGCGAACTCAGACCTGACCGTGCGGCTTAACACCCCAGCGGGAAGGCGCGCCTGGCGCGGGCATATCGGCGGTGCCATCACGACACCCTCTTGCATCCGCGCAGGAGGGTGTTTTTGTTTCTGCGGACGCCCGTGTCCGCGAGGAGAGTGCCATGGGCAAGCGTCTGGGCGTCGTCAGTATCGTCGTCGAGGACCTGTGCGCCGCGGAGGAGGTCAACGCCGTGCTCCACGACCACGCCGGCCTCGTGATCGGCCGCATGGGCATCCCGTACCGCGAGCGCAAGGTGTCGGTCATTGCCCTCATCGTGGATGGCGAGACCGACGAGATCAGCGCACTGACGGGGCGGCTGGGGCGCGTCCCCCATGTGTCGGTCAAGACTGCGCTGACCAGGGAATAGGCAGTCCCCGGCGCTGTCGCCGGGCAGAGAGGAAGAGCACCATGTACGACCCGAAGTCACCCCACGCCGACGATTTCATCAACCACAAGGAGATCGAGGCGACGCTGGCCGCGGCCCGGGAGGAAGCGCGCGACCCGGCCCGCGTGCAGGCGCTCCTGGACAAGGCCGCCACCTTCGCCGGCCTGACCCACCGCGAGGCGGCCGTACTGCTGGAAGTGCAGGACCCCGACACGCTGGAGGCCATCTACAAGCTGGCCCGGCAGGTCAAGGAGCACATCTACGGCCGCCGCATCGTCCTTTTCGCCCCCCTGTACCTGTCGGACTTCTGCGTCAACCGCTGCTCGTACTGTGGCTACAACCACGACCACGCCATGACGCGGCGCAAGCTGACCCAGGAGGAGGTGCGCGAGGAGGTGCGGGTGCTCGAGCGCATGGGGCACAAGCGCCTGGCCCTCGAGACCGGCGAGGACCCGGTCAACTGCCCGCTGGAATACGTGCTCGAGTGCATTGGGACCATCTACGACCTGAAGCTGGACAACGGCGCCATCCGGCGGGTCAATGTGAACATCGCCGCCACGACGGTCGAGAACTACCGCCGGCTCAAGGACGCGGGCATCGGCACCTACATCCTGTTCCAGGAGACTTACCACAAGCCCACGTATGAGCAGGTGCACCCGTCTGGCCCCAAGCGCGACTACGCCTGGCACACCGAGGCCCACGACCGGGCCATGGCCGGCGGCATTGACGACGTGGGCCTGGGCGTCCTGTACGGCCTGTATGACTGGCGCTACGAGACCATCGGCATGTTGATGCACGCTGAGCACCTCGAAGCCGCCTGCGGGGTCGGCCCCCACACGCTGTCGGTGCCGCGCATCCGCACCGCGGAGGGCGTAGCCTCGCAGAGCTTCCCTCACATCGTGGCCGACGCCGACTTCAAGCGGCTCGTCGCCGTCCTGCGGCTAGCCGTGCCGTACACCGGCATGATCCTGTCCACGCGCGAGCCGCAGGGCTTCCGCGAGGAGGTCATCGCCGTGGGCATCTCGCAGGTCAGCGCCGGCTCGTGCACCGGCGTCGGCGGCTACGCCCATGCCGGCAAGTTGGGCTTTGAGGACTCTACCCCGCAGTTCGTTACCGAAGACCGCCGCACCCCCAACGAGGTCCTCACGGGCCTGATCGAGGACGGCTACATCCCCAGCTACTGCACTGCGTGCTACCGCGAGGGGCGCACGGGCGACCGCTTCATGAAGCTGGCCAAGACCGGGCAGATCGGCAACGTCTGCCAGGCCAACGCCATCCTGACCTTCCAGGAGTACCTGGAGGACTATGCCGATGAGGCCCTGCGGAAGCTGGGGGAGCAGGCCATCGCCCGCGAGCTGGAGAGCATCCCCAGCGACCACATCCGCACCCGCGCCAGGGAGTTCCTGGGCCGCATCCGCCAGGGCGAGCGCGACCTGCGGTTCTGAGCCCCACAAGCAGGCATATGCGGTTCGACGGCGAAACAGGCGAGACATGGCCGTGTGGGAGCGGTCACCGACCGCGACTGC
>JAJFUB010000153.1 GCA_021372615.1 bacterium
CGTCGCCAGCAGCAGCTCTGGCAGGACCTGGGGCTGCCGCACCCGCTCACCTGGCTGGACGACTGAGCCACCAGCCGCGCGCTGACAACGGCCCGATGAACGATAGCCCACTTTGCGGAAAATGGGCTCCAGAGCCGCATATGTGGCGCACGGCCTCTGCGGCTCTGGAGAGCCGCGCTCCAACAACGGCCGACGAGCCCTGGAGAGTTCGCCGCGCCGCCGGTCAGCCCTCTTGTCGCGCAGGTGGCAGGTATGGCTCTCGCGGCGGCGAAGTCGCTGCGGCATGAGGAAGTGCTTGCTTGCCGCCACACTGCTCGTGCCGGGGTTGGCCATGGCCGCCCCCGCGAAAGGGGCCCCCATGCCGTCAGGCCTGCTGTTCAACCTCGACGAGACCGACTTCTGCTACAACCACCGCCTCACGGCGGACGTGGATGCCGGCGCCGTCCTCGACCAGTACATTGACATCATCTGCGACGCGGGGACGCAGGTGCTGTTCATCAACACCAACGCCCGCAAGACCAACTACGCCAGCGACGCCTGGGAGAGCTACTTCGACGGCTACCAGCCGGACGGACCGGACGACCAGCCGGCGCTACAGGGCCTGCCCGAGCAGGGCCACGAGGCCTACCGCCACATGATCCACTCGATGTGGGCGCTGGATGCCCAGGGCGTGGACTATGCGGCGCGCATCGCGGCCCGCTGCCGGCAGCGCGGCGTGTCCCCGTGGGTGTCGCTGCGGATGAACGATGTGCACAACAACGACAACCTGGCCCACCCGTTCCACGGGGAGTTCTGGCGGGACCCCCGGTACTTCCGCGGCGGAAGCATGGGCTACTTCCAGCGCGCCCTGGACTATGGCCACCCCGAGGTCCGCGACTTGTACTACCGGCTCGTGGTGGAGACACTGCAGCGCTATGACATAGACGGCCTGGAGCTGGACTTCATGCGCGAGCCGTACTGCTTCCGCGAGGGCGCCGAGCAGGAGGGGGCGAAGGTCCTCGACGAGTGGCTGCGCAGCGTCCGCAAGCTGACCGAGGAGACGGCGGCCCGGCGCGGCCACCCGGTGCGCCTGGGAGTGCGCGTACCCTCGCGCATCGAGGTCGCGCAGGGCTGGGGGCTCGACGCCGTGAAGTGGGCCCGCGAGGGGCTGGTGGACCTCGTGGTGCCGACGCCGCGCTGGTCCACGACGGAGTTCGCCATGCCCATGGCTGCCTGGAAGCAGGCACTGGCCGGTACGGGGGTGGAGCTGGCCGGGGGGCTGGAGATCCTCATGCGCCCAATGCCCGGCGGTCCGGCGCGCAGCGTGACCTCGGCCGAGGCCCTCGGCGGGGCCGCCGCGGTCCTGGCCGACGGAGCCGACCATGTCTATCTCTTCAACTACTTCCCCACCCAGGCGGGTTGGTCGCGCGCGGACTACCTGCAGACTCTACAGGCCATGTCGTCCCTGGAGGCGATCCAGAAGCTCCCCCGCTGCCACGCCATCACCTGGCGCGACATCACCGGCCCGCAGGAGGCATACCGCGCGCCCCTGCCCGCGACGGGCACAGACCTGGACTTCGAGCTGCCCACCGGGCCAGCGCCGCTGCCCGGCGCCAAGGTGACTCTGGAGTTGCAGCTCAAGGGGGACGCGACCACAGCCGCCCCGACGGCGGAGATCAACGGGACGGCCTGCCCGTTCCAGGGGGCCAAGCCCAACGGGAAGAGCGTGCTCGTCACCTACACGGTGCCGGCGACGGCCCTGCGGGCAGTGCAGGCGAACAGTATCAGCGTGACAGCGGCGGCGTCGGTGACGGTGGAGGGTGTGGAGGTCCGCATCGCGCCGTAGACAGAGCCGTAGGAGCGCCGGCTTCCAGCCGGCAAGCCGTTGCCGTAGGAGCGCCAGCTTCCAGCTGGCACGATTGGTGTCAACCCACGCTGCCGGCTGGAAGCCGGCGCTCCTACGACCTCACCAAGGGAGTGTCCCACATGAACGGCAAGCGACTGAAGGAGAAGCTCCAGGCCGGGGAGCGCGTCTTCGGCTTCTTTGTGTCGGCGATGACGTACCCGACCATGGCCGACGCGGTGCCGGAGGGGAGCGTGGACTTCGTCGTCTGCACCACCGAGCACACGCCTCTGGACCTCGCGGACTTCATGCCCCTGCAGTACGTCCTGCGCCCCAAGGGCGTCGCCTGTCTGGCGCGCGTGCACAGCCACGACCCGTGGGACATCGCTCGCATCTGCGACACGTTCGATGGCGTGGTGGTGCCCTACGTGGAGGATGTGCTGCAGGTGCGGCGCATGGTGGCGGCGGCCAAGGGCCGGACGCTCAAGGGCGAGGCGCTGGAGCACTTCGTGCAGACCGGGGAGTTCCCCAGCGAGGCTACCCGAGCCTACGTCGAACAGCGCAATGCCAACACGTTCTTCTGCCCGATGATCGAGTCGCCCCGGTCGGTGGAGAACCTCGACGACATCTGCGCGATCCCGGGCGTTGACGCCGTGCTCGTGGGACCCAATGACCTGACGGTCTCGATGGGCATCCCCGAGGAGCGCGACCATCCGGACTTCATCGCGATCATGCAGCGGATCATTGACACGGCCGAGCGGCACGGCGTGGCGGCGGGCTGCCACCTGCACAAGATCGAGCATTCGCAGCGGCTGATCGCCCAGGGCGCGCGCTTCATCCCCTACGGCGGCGACCAGCAGTTCCTGGCCGAGGGCATCCGGGGTTTCCTGAAGGCGCTGAAGGGCTGAGGGGCAACCGGACCCCGCACCGGGGCCTCAGTCCCCCAGCAGTATCTCGAACTTCACCTGCCACGCGGCGCCATCGAGGGCGTCCAGGGCCGCCTGGAGGCGCGCGTTGGTGGTCACCCAGGCGCGCGTGTCCAGGGGCTTGTCGCTCTGCAGGAGCTTGGTGAGCGCGTCCAGCGCCGCCTTCCCTTCGACCATCTGCGCGTCGAGCTGCTGGCGCTGTTCAGGCTTCATGTCCGGGAGCTTGCCGGTGCGAATCGTCTGCATCGCCTCATTGAGGCGCTGTTCGAGGTCGAGGCTCTTCAGCGCGGCCCGCGCACTCTCGATCAGCGCCGCACGATCCACGCCCCCGCCGGCCCGGCCGCCGAAGATGAGCCGACCGAAATTCTGCGGCTGGTGGAACCCGCCAGGTGTCGGCGACCAGGCCGACCACTCCGTATCGCCGCCGGCCTGCCGGTCGCGGCAGACGTTCAGCCCCCACATGGCCCCGGGTACCCCGTAGCGCCCGAACGAGGCGAAGGAGATGGCGCACTCGAGCGTCCAGGCCTTGTCCGTGCGTCCCGCGGCGGCCTGCCACTTGCCGTTCCACGTCGCGTCGAAGGCGCAGCCGTCATAGCGGGCGCCGACACAGTTGGCGGCGAACTGGTAGTAGTCGCCGCTGCCATCGGGCTGCAGGAACCACTCGTTGGCTTCGTCGCCCATGACGGAACTCATGTCATCCACCCGGATGTCGCACTTGAGCGCCCCCAGGTTGCACTCGACGTTCGTCACGGCCAGGTAGATGTTCTGGCTGTCGTAGGCGAACTGGAAGCTGGTCGGTTGGACGACCGCCGCGGCGCCCGACAGCTTCCAGAACTCCCCGCCGGAGCTGGCCTGCTGCCAGCAGGCGTCATCGAGCTTGCCGTCAATGACGGGGGCTTTGTCGGTGCGCATGGCCTCGTACATCTTCTGGTTGCCCAGGTCGGCGGCGCCGGCCGCGCTCCCCAGGAGTGCCAGCGCGATCAGCAGCGCGCCGACCACACAGAAGACCCGCCCACCGGCCGTCCGGTTGTTCATCACGAGTGTCGCAGTCTGCATGTTGACCATCCTGTTCCCTGTGCGGCGAGCTGACAGCGTGACGACGCGGCTACGGCGCGGGCTCCAAGACGAGCAAGCGCGCCTTGTCCCGCGCCAGGTACGGCGGCAAGTTCTTCGACAGCGTGATCCCGACATCCTCGAGCGGGCCCTCGGTCGGCGGGCTGAGCTGCAGTGTCCAGGCCTGCCCGTCCTGCCCCGCCGGCACCTTCACCGTCAGTGCCGTCGGCGCGCTGATGTTCTTCTCATCGGCCGCGACAGCTCCATCCGGGCCGACGATCCGGGCGCAGAAGCGTTCGATGCCCTGCCCCCGGCCCGTGATGGTGAACTCCGTCACGCCCGCGGGCACGAGGAAGTACAGGGCCGGCTCCACGGCGGTCATCAGGTGCAGGCCCGCGCCGGCGTCCAGGACGAAGTAGGGCGCATCACAGGCGACCGTCGAGCACAGGTTGCTCGACTGCGTGACCAGGGTGTAGACGCCGGCGGCGGCGCACGGCACGATGAGGTCCTTCGTCTCGTCCATGCCGACGCGCTCCTCGGCCAGCAGCTTCTGGTCGGGCCCCAGCACTGAGGCCACCGTGCCATTCGTGTGAGGGGGCAGATGGACCGAGTGAACGCGGAAGGTGATCTGCGACCCGGCGAGGCCCCAGGCCCGGTAGACAGCGTCGCCCCGGGCCGGTGCGCAGGGCTTCTGCTTGTCCACGGGCACTGGCGGCGGGACGGCGGCAGCGAGCGGCTGCAGCCTGGCCGGGGCGGCAAGCTGTGTGGGGTCTACGGACAGGAACAGCGACCGCGACAGGTCCACCTTCAGCGCGCTCTGGTAGTTGGGGTCCTTCTGGGCGGCGGCAATGTCGTCATCCGCCTGCTTGAGGGCCGCCCAGTAGGCCGGCCCGTCCACATGCGGGACTTTGCGCCGCCTGGCGGTCTCCTCCCAGGTCGCGTAGACGCCATAGAGCCAGTAGCCGCCGGCCTTCTGCCCGCACAGATAGGCGTTGGCGGCGAGGTTCTGCGGGTCGAACTGCCACAACCACAGGCCGGGGATGAACACCGCGTGGGCGCCGATCTGTGCGAGCGCACTCACCTGGTCGTCCACCTCGAACTTCGTGTAGCCGGTGCTGTAGGTGCTGCCCGGCCACAGCAGCACCGGCCGCTGCTCGGTGCCGAAGCCCCGCGCACAGGCCTCGTAGAACATGCTGTGGTTGCTCCAGGAGTAGAAGCCGATGAGGAAGTCGGGATTCACCCGGTGGACGGCCTGCTCAATGTCGCGGCAGATGCTCTCGAGCGTCTGCCGGTAGTAGGCCTCGTACGCGGCGGTCAGGTTCCGCTCCTTGAGCCACGCAGCCCGCTGGGCCAGGGGCACCGGCTGGTCGAGAGTGAGCTTCCGGTCCTGCAGGAAGCCGTTGAAGGCCAGGTCGCTGTAGTCGAGGCAGCCGATGCGGTCGTAGAAGATGATCTCCGAGCCGTACATCTCGAAGTCAATGGCCGTGCCGGTGATCGGGGCGGTCTTGGCGCGCTCGGCCAGCAGCAGCCAGCGCTGCTTGATGGCCTGGTCCCAGAACCCCCGGTCCAGCGGCGAGGGCGAGTTCGGGTAGACAGTGCCCGCGGCGTCCACTACCGGGGTGTACTGCCGCTTGGTGTAGCTGCGCTCGGTGTCGGAGCTGAAGTTGACATACGCGATGTACTTCATCCCGCGCGCGGCGCAGATCGTCGCCTGATCGGCATGGAAGTTCAGCCCGGCCTCGGGGCTGGCGGGGATGAAGCCATTGCTCTTGTTGAGGATGCAGTTGATGCCCGCCCCCGCCGCCGTGTCGTAGTACGACAGCTCCGACAGGGCCGAGTAGTACGCCCCCCGCACACGCTGCTCGGCGATCCAGCGGTACGGCGGCGCGGCCTTGGCCAGGGCCTGCCGGGTCAGCTCCGATGGTTGCGCCTGCGCCCACAGGGCCAACGGCAGCAGCCATAGCAGTCCCCCGGCGAGGCAACACTTCTGCATGGTGAACCCTCCGACGCAGACGGTCCGTCCCCGGGGCGTGGGCATGGGGTCGGGCCGCCGTTGCAATTGCCCCCGGGCCTCCCCCGGGGCGAGCGCGAGGCTGCCCATTTCCGGTCCTCGCCTGCGGACACCTTCCCCGGTGTCCGCAGGCCAGTGGGCACCTGGCGAGCCGCTCGGAAGGCGGTGTAGGGCCACTGCAGGGGCAACTGGGGCCGTCTGCGCCCTCGGTACGCGCAACAAGAGGCTTGCAAGCAACGGCTGAAGGTGGTATTACATGGGGCCAGAAGCTTACAACCACCTCATTCTCGGGAGGGCCGCATATGCCGAAGACGATGTTGGTAGTCGCGCTCATCTTGGCCGTGGCGATGGCGGTTCCGGCGTTCGCCGGAGACTGTGTGGACATGCCGACCGGCAACATGGTGTCCGCCAAGCACATCGAACTCAACTACATCTACTGGGACCTGGATGGCCCGCCCGGGCCGGAGAACGCCAGCATCGTCGAGGGCTTTGTCGGCGTCACGGACTGGTTGGAGTTGGACGGCATCTATGCCGATGTCCAGGGCGATGACACGTACTTCAAGCTGAACGCGTATGCCAAGCTGATGCCGGAGACCGCCGAGTTGCCGAGCCTGATCGTGGGCGCCACGAACGTGACCCGCGAGGACTGGGTCGGCGGCGACGATCGCGTCTCCCCGTTCATCCTGGGTGCCTACAACATCCACGTGCCCGAGGGCGCGCCGCGGCTGAACGATCCGCTGGTCCGCGTGCATGCCGCGTGGGGCGCTGCCTATCATGACGGCGTGTTCGGTGGCTTCCAGGCCAAGGTGCACCCGAACCTTGGGTTCGCCATCTACAACTACCAGCAGGAGCCGTCCTACATGGTCACCGGCAACGGTGACAACTTCGAGCTGACCGTGGGCTACAAGAACGGCAGCGCGTTCTACCGGGGCGGTCTGTTCCTGAACTGGTAGGACTCACACCAGTCAGGCTGGCGTGCTGGGGTTGACAACCGAAGACGAAGACACACGGACCCGCCGAAGCTTCGGCGGGTCCGTTCATTTGTGGCAGTTGGTGTACGGCCGGGGAGGGCTCACTGCAGGTAGGAACCATCTGCATAGCCAGAGAGGTTGACCGTGATCTGCTTATCATCGGCCTGTCCGATGTGGTACGCCTCCTGGGCCGTCTGCAGGTAACCCGGCGATGCGGGCAGCGGCCAGTCGGCCTGCTTGTAGGATCGGCGGCAGCCTTCCAGGACCTTCAACCCCACCGTATCCACAGCCACCATGTCCGTGCCGATCAGCAGCCCCTTGTACTGCCACGTCGTCCGCGCCTGCCCCACCGTCTCCAGCAGCGGCAGGTACGCCTCGAGGATGTTGAGCTTGATCTTGCGTCGCAGCGCCGGGTGACCCGCCACCTCGGGCAGTTCCGCCGGCGCCTGGAGTAGTGCCACCCGCCGCACGGTGGGCACACAGGCCAGGGTGTTGGCCAGGCAGCCGGCCATCCCCAGGTCGGGGTCGGTCCTCAGGGCCCCCACATTGATGATGACGTCGCAGTAGTCGGTGACGATGCGGCTGATGCCGCCTCGGAAGCCCTCGGACTCAGCCCCCAGCACACGCACGCCGGAGGGGTCACGGCTGATGTTGAAGCCCGCGGCGAACAGATCGCGTTCATCCCCGCCGAACACGATGATCTTGCCCGGAGCGACGCCCGCGCTGACCAGCCGGTCAATGATGACCTCCACGGTGGCCGCTTGCACCGGGTAGCGGTTGGCCTCGATCATCACGCCGACCGTGTCCGTGGGGCTGACGAACTGCTGCCATGCCGGATCGGGATCCTTGCCGGTGACGCGCTGCATCGCCTGGTCCATCAGCCGCTCGACGATGTCGAAGTCCACGCGACCTTCTGGGTACAGGAGACGCGGGGCGAAGATGCCCTGGGGCACGAGGATGATCTCACTGCGGACGACATGCACAGTGGCAGGGCCGGGCGCACCGGGGTTTGCCCCGGCGCAGGCCGCGAGAAGAAGGCAAGCGATTGGGAGTAAGTGTCTGTCTGACATAGCGCGCCGCATTACAAGTGCTGCGGGTAATCAGACACCCCACCGAGGCAATGGTTTCACGGGGCGGCCAACGGTCCGGAGGCCAGCACGGGCAGCTTGCTCTCGTAACTGGGCCGGTCGGCGCGGTAGAGCACACCAACGGGGATCTCGTCCCCCCAGACCAGGGCCGTCTCCAGCGCTCGCAGGCGGTCCGTCGGGTCATAGTCGTCGCCCAGCGGCCGCACGCGGTCCTGGTACCACTTGAAGGTGTTGAGCTTATTGAAAGTTATGCAGGGCTGCAGGATGTCCAGCAGCGCGAAGCCTGGCTGCTGCAGCGCTGCCACCATCGTCTGCGGGAGGTGATCGGGCAGTCCCGTGAACGACCGTGCGACGAACGACGCCCCTTCGGCGATGGCCAGGGCCAACGGATTGAGCGGCTGGGCCGCCACGCCATAGGCCTGCAGCTTGGTGTGCGTGCCGGCGTCGGACGTGGGTGAGGCCTGGCCCTTGGTCAGCCCATAGATCTGGTTGTTGTGGACGAAGCACTTCAGGCCGATGTTGCGGCGGATCGCGTGTAGCAGGTGGTTGCCGCCCTCGCCGTACATGTCCCCGTCGCCGCTGGTGATGATGACTTCCAGCGTATGGTTCGCCAGCTTGATGCCCGTGGCCGCCGGGACGGCGCGACCGTGCAACCCGTTGAAGAAGTTCACCGGACGGCTGACGTAGTGGGGCAGCTTGGCGGCCTGGCCGATGCCCGACACGAGCACGACCCTCCGCCGATCCAGCCCGGCCTCGTCCAGTGCCCGGTCCACTGCCTTGACGATGGCATAGTTGCCGCAGCCCGGGCACCAGGCGGGCTTGACCGGACCGTCGGAACGGAGCCCCGCACCCCACATCTGCGTGTCACTCATGGCTCAGCCTCCGCACGATCTCGCGGGCTGTGAACGGCAGCCCATCGTACTTTGCCATCGTCTCACAGTCGGTCAGCGCGCCGATCTCGCGCAGCACGGAGGCGAACTGCCCCCGGGCATTGCCCTCGATGACCACGACGCGCTCCCGCCGGCCGATGGCCGCGCGCACGGCGTCGGCGTTCAGCGGCCACACCTGCCCGAAGTGCAGCATGCCGACTGTGGGGCGGGGGCTTGTACCCCGCCCATCGTCCCGCAGCAGGTCCACCGCCTCCCGACACGCCCCGTACGTCGAGCCCCAACAGACCAGCAGCGTGTCGGCGTCCTCCGCGCGGTAGGCCGTGGGTGGCAGCGCCGCGGCGCACATGCCGGCTTCCTTGCGCAGGCGCTTGTCCACCATCTGCACGCGCACCGACAGGTCTTCGGTCACGTGCCCATCCTCGGTGTGTTCGTCCGAGTCCGCCATCACGATGGCGTCGCCGCCAGGGATGGCGCGCGGGGATATGCCGCTGTCGGTCAGCGCGTAGCGCACGTAGTCAGCTCCCGCCGCCACGAGGCCGCGGTCAATGGGCCGAGGTGCGGCCTCCAGCGGCGCGCAGGTGGCGTGCAGGTCCACCAGGTACTGGTCGGTCAGGATGAAGGCAGGGGTCTGGTACTCGTGCGCCACCGCGAGGGCATGGCGCGTCAGTGCATACGCCTGCGTCACGTCGCCCGGGGCGAAGACGAAGCGGGGGAACTCGCCATGGCCGGCGCTGATCACGAAGCGCAGGTCCTCCTGCCCGGTGCGGGTCGGCAGGCCGGTAGCCGGGCCGGGCCGCATGGCGAGTAGGATCACCGCCGGCAGCTCGAGCATCCCCGCCAGCGACAGCCCCTCGGCCATCAGCGCGAAGCCGCCGCCGCTGGTCGTGAGCATCGCCGGCGCGCCGGCATACGTGGCCCCGCAGATGATGTTGATGGCCGCGATCTCGTCCTCGGCCTGCTCCACGAGGATCCCGAACTGCTCGCTGTAGCCCGCGATGGCGTTAAGCACCGCCGTCGAGGGGGACATCGGGTAGGCTGCCGCAAGCTTCAGCCCGGCGGTGCAAGCACCCAGGGCGACTGCCCGCGCGCCGTCCACGCTGGTGCGCGGGCCGCTGCCGGGCGCAGGGCCCTGCAGGCGGCCGGCATGGGCGGCCATCAGCTCTGCGCCGCGCCGGGCGCAGGCCGCGTTGGCCGCGACCACCTCCGCGCCCTTCTTCGCGAACACGCTGCCCAGGTAGTCCACCAACTCCGCCACGTCGTAGCCCAGCACGCCGAAGACGGCGCCGGCGGCCACAGCGTTGGCCATGATGACCTGGCCGCCGACTTCCTGCGCTACGCCGTCGAAATGCAGGGCCACGGTGCCCTCCGCCTCCCCGTCGTAGACGATCAGGCCGTCGGGATTGACCGTGTCGCGCAGATGCGTCAGGGCGTCCTCGTGCAGCGCGATCAGCAGGTCGACGTCCTCGCGCGGGGCGAGCACTTCCCGATCGCCAATACGCACATCGAACCAGTTCAGCCCGCCGCGCACGCGCGACATGTAGCTCTGGCTCGACAGCAGGTGGAGGCCCATGGCCGAGAAGGCCTCGACCAGCAGGTCGCCCGCCGTCTGCACGCCCTGACCGGCTTCACCGGCAATGCGGATGTTGGTATCCATGGTGGTGGTCCTGTAGGGCGGGGGCTCGTACCCCGCCCTGAATGACGCGCACACAGTGGCTGGGGCGGGGTACGAGCCCCCTGAGACCGCGAGCGGTCTCTACGCCCTACAGCCTCTCTACTCCACTGGTGAGAACTGGTCCCGGCTGGCGCCGCAGAGCGGGCAGACCCAGTCATCGGGCATGTCTTCCCAGGCCGTCCCGGCGGGCACGCCGTTGTCCGGGTCGCCCTCGGCGGGATCATACACGTAACCACACAGATCGCACTCGTACTTCTGCATTGGTCGTCTCCTTCTGGTTCAGATCATGTCAGGTCGCGTCGGCGCTGAACGCCAGACGTTTGCGTAGTAGCGCGTTGTGGTCGCTACAGAACTGCTGCAGCGGGGCCGTGCCGTAACGCTCGGAGTAGCCCAGGAACTCGAAGGCGCCGTGCGTCTCGACCAGCGACGCGAATTCCCGGGGGAAGTACAGCTTCATCGGCTGACGTTCCGCCAGGCGCAGCGGGCGGCCGTGGTCGTCAATCTGCATCTCCAGGCTGAAGTCCACCGTCTGAGCCAGCACCTCGCGCGGCTTCACCTGGTAGGTGGTCTGCACGGTGATGCCGTCCCGTTCCATGCGCCAGCTCTGCGGCGCCCACGTGAGCGGGCTCGACCAGTCCGAGGCGAGGTTCTCGATCAGGTACAGGCCGCCCGGCCGCAGCGCCGCGGCGACGGCCGACAGGTGAGCCAGCATCCCGGCGTTGTCGCCCACATAGGCGATCGAGCCCATCAGGTTGAAGGCGAAGTCCGCTGGCTCGGCGAGGGCGAAGTCCGTCACGTCGGCCAGCACGGTCTCGATGGCGACGTTCTCGGCCGCGGCGGCTTCGCGGGCGTAGTCGAGGGTCTCGGGGCACAGGTCCACGCCGATGGCGCCGTAGCCCCGGCGGACGAACTCCCGCAACTGCGGCGCCGGGCCACAGCACAGGTCCAGCACCGTGCGCACCGGCGTGCGGCTGTACGCCGCCATGTAGCGCTCGAACAGGTCTACCTGTTCGGGAATGTTCACAAAGCCGAAGGCGATGTCGTAGTACTGCGGGTGGCTGTAGATGGCCGACGTCATGTCCGCCCCTCACTCGACGGCGCAGGTTCCCCGTTGGGTCAGTGACTCACCGATCTGGCGCCCGACCTCGAAGCACTGCTGCAGGTCCTCGTCGGTCGGGGCCCACTGGGTGCGGATGGGGTCGGCGGCCATCTCCACCTGCATGTCCGCCAGGATCTCCGCTGCCTGTTTGGGCGCCTCGCCGCTCCAACCGTACGAACCGAAGCTCGTGCCGATAAGGTTCTGGCGCTTGAGGCCGCGCAGATAGGTCAGGCAGTCGGCCACGGTCGGGAACATGTTGTTGTTGATGGTCGGCGTGCCGACGAGCAGGGCCCCGGCGTCGAGCAACTCGGTGGCCACTTCGCTGCGATGGCTGGCCGACAGCGGCAGTTGCCGCACACAGGCCCCGGCCGTAGTGAGGCCCTCGGCATACGACTTGGCCATCTGGCACGTGCTGCCCCACATGGTGTCGTAGATGATGACCGCCTTGTGCGTCGGGGCCATCTGCGACCAGCGATCGTACAGGCCCACGATCCGGCCCAGATCGCCGCGCCACACAGGCCCATGGTCGGGGGCGATCATCTTCAGCGGGAGCTGCATCTCCCCCACCTTCGCCAGCAGCTTGGCCACCAGCGGCGAGAAGGGGGTCAGGATGTTGGCGTAGTACTTGGCGGCCTCGTGCTCCAGCACCCAATCGTCTATCTGGTCATCGAAGCGCTCACTGCTGGCCAGGTGCATCCCGAAGGCGTCCTGGGAGAAGAGCAGCTCACGCTCGGGCAAGTAGCTGAACATGCTGTCCGGCCAGTGCAGCATCTTCGTTTCCATGAACTGCAAGCTCAGATTCCCCAGGCTCAGTGTCTCACCGTCGGCCACCGGGGTAATCTCCTGCGGCAGGTTGAGCTGCTTGCCTAGCGTCTTCACGCCCATCTTGGAGGCGAAGACGCGCTCGGGCCGCACCGCCGCGAGCGTCTCGGGCAGGGCCCCGGAGTGATCCATCTCCGCGTGGTTCGACACGACGAGGTCAATCCGCGAGGGGTCCACCACACTGGCGATGCGCCCCATCATCTCCGCGAAGAACGGCCGCTTCACGGTGTCCACGAGGGTGATCTTCTCCCCCATGATGAGGTAGGCGTTGTAGGTGGAGCCGCGGCTGGTCAGATAGCCGTGGAAGTCGCGGATGGTCCAGTCAATGGCACCGACCCAGTGGACGCTGTCGGTGAGCGGCACGGCTTGCAGGGCGTTCATGGTCTGTCTCCGGCACAGGTATGGCTGCGAGCGTCTGTGAGCGAAGGGGCACCGCCAGTCGTAGGGTACTGCGGGCTTCCAGCCCGCCCGGGGCGCTACCTTCCCGCCTGAGGCGGGCTGGAGGCCCGCACTACCCCTTCGGATCTGCGTTGCCCTCCCGCGTTGCCCCGTCTGCACTGGCTCCCTGGCTGCTCTGGCTGAGC
>JAJFUB010000154.1 GCA_021372615.1 bacterium
CGTCGCCAGCAGCAGCTCTGGCAGGACCTGGGGCTGCCGCACCCGCTCACCTGGCTGGACGACTGAGCCACCAGCCGCGCGCTGACAACGGCCCGATGAACGATAGCCCACTTTGCGGAAAATGGGCTCCAGAGCCGCATACGCGGGCCACTAAGGCTGCGGCTCTGGAGAGCCGCGCTCCGACGGCCTACGACGCGCCAGCGTCCGGCTCACAGGGCGACGGACTCGGCTGCCCGTCAAGGCCGAGCCAGCACCGCAGACGTCTCTTCACATACCGCCAGCGCATCCGCAGCGGGCTGCGCACGACGACCGGCCGCCAGCGCTCGCCCTCCTGGATCGCCTCGACCCGTCCGATCATCTCCCCCACCTCACCCCAGCCGTCCGGCTCGGCGCAGGCATCGCCCCAGGTCTGGACACGACCCCCACTCTGTCGCGCGAGGCGGTGGCATAGCAGACGGCCCTCGGCCCCGCTGCGGCGCACGATGACTTCGCCTACGCGCGCGTGCTCCGGCGCGAGGGGGACCAGGCGCACGACCGCGCCATCGGGGATGAGGGGACCCATGCTGGCGCCGCCTACGGCGGTGAGCACCGGCTGACCCTCGACGAGCAGGTCGCCAACCAGTTGTCCATACGCCGCGCCCGAGAGCCTCACAGGACCCTCCTCATCTCGTCCACTGCCGGCAGACCGGGCACGAAGCCGAAGTCGAACAGGGGCGTCGCCGCCGACACCTGCTCGATCAGCTCGAAGGCAATCGGTAGCGTCGCGGGGCTCCAGGTGAAGAAGCGGTTGTTGGTGATAAGCCGCTGCGCCGCCTGCTTCGGGGGCAGCAGCGTCAGGACGTTGGCGGGCGCATGGCTCAGATAGAAGATTGCGGCGAGGGGCGCGCTGAGGGTTGAGGGCTGACCGGCCAGCCCCGGCCAGGGGCTGCCATGGGCGACGGGGCCGCCAGCCGTGCAGGTCACAAACGGGTACTCATCGGTCAGGCACGTGCCGCCCGCGGGGGCCACCAGCCGCGCCAGCGTACTCTTGCCCGCCTGCCGCTCACCCAGCAGCAGGATGAACTTGCCCTCCAGCTCGCAGCACGCCCCGTGCAGCAGCAGGCCGTCGCGATGTGTCACCCGTCCCCACAGAGCGAGCATGAGCCAGGGCTGACCGGTGAAGGGCTCGGAGGGAGCGGGGTGCAGGCGCACGCTACAGCGGGAGAAGTCGCCCGTGGCGAGCATGCTGCCCTGGGGACGCACGAACTCCAGACCGTCGTCGCGCACCAGCACTTCAGTGGGGGGCCCGGCAGGGGCCCGAGGGGTTGGTTCGCCGCTCGACACGCTGAGCAGCAGGTCGGGGGCGGTCCACGCGCTGGCGTCGGCGAAGGGGGTGAGGTTGGGGGCGAAAACGAAATCGCCAGCCTGCGCCTCGATCCGGCAGCGAGTACTGGCGATGGTGAACTGCGTCACGAGTCTGTTCCCAGGGCGGGACGGTTTCGTTCAAGGCTACGTGGAACGCCGCCCCCCACGGCGGCTGTGGCAGACAGGCCGCCGCAACCCCGCTAGCACGGTATGGCAGTCAACGAGTACGCCCTCCGCCATCCCGAGACTGACTTCGCCGCCCCCCGATCCGTCGCGTCCTGCCGCTGTCTTCCAGTGTCCGGCTTCCCGTGCGCGGTGGCCTGAGCCGCGTCATCGGTTGAGTCCACAGGCCGTTGCGTCTCGATCAGGGATAGGTCGCGCAATCGCCGACCTTGCAGGCACCGCCCTTCCTCGTGGTCTGGGAGGTCGTTGAGCAGGTTGCCAGGACGTCCTCCTCAGCCTCGAGGGTGACCTCTTCGATCTGAGGCCGTCGCCACGCCCTCTTGCGCTTCTCCATGCCGCTCACCTCCATAAGAGTCCCAGTAACGAGTATACCTACGCTCAGGAACATGTCAATAGACGCGCCGTGAGCGCCGGGTCAAGGCGGCGTGGGACTGTGCCGTCATAGCGGCGGCCTGGCCTCCACACCGAGGGCCTCTGCCATGCCCTGCGCCAGCTCGCAGCGCCATTCCACCGGTTCGCCGGTCAGCACCCCCTCCGCCAGACTGTCACCCGGGCACTTCCGACACAGGGGCGGCAGGGGACACTCCTGGCAGGGCCCGGGCGGGCCAGCGGCGGCAGCGATGGCTTGCGGGAGCGCCTCCCAGGCGTCCGCGAGCGTGATCTGCCGCAGATCGAGCGTCACGACCTCCAGACCGAGGCATGGGTGCAATCCGCCGTAGGGGTCCGTGCAGAAGTCGTGGGTGCCCACGAGGCACCGGAAGGGGGTATCGGGCCGGGGACGCGCCGGTTCCCAGCGGCTCGCGATCCTCTCCCATTCCGCTCGGCGCACGGGGTCGCGTAGTTCCGTCGCGATCATCTCGTCGGGGGACAGGCGCTCAGCCACGGGGTCCCCCCCACCATCCGCGTACGTCGGCGTCAGTTGGGCATCCCACCTGAACACGTCCTGGTAGTGCGCTGACTGGGCGCGCAGAGCGTCAAACTCGCGGAGGCTGTGTCGGGTGACCATGCTCTTGACTTCGAACAGCATCCCGCGCTCGCGGACAAGGTCTACCGCCCGTAGCGCCCGCTCATGCATGCCCGCGACGCCGGTGACCTGTCGATACATCGCTTCGCTCGCCCCGTAGAGCGTGATGGAGACGAGACGCGGGGTCCATTCAGCGAGGAAGTCGGCCATCGCCGCATCCAGCAGGACACCGTTGGTGAACAGGACGGGGATGAGCCCCTGCCTGCGGGCGAACCGCCAGATCTCCCGGAAGTCGGGGCGCAGCAGCGGTTCGCCGCCAGTGAAGAGCGCGAACAGCACACCCATATCCACAGCTTCGCGGATAATCCGCTGCCACTGCTCGGTGGTCAGTTCGGGCCGGGGAGTGGGCCCGTTGGCAGGAAGGCGGCAGTAGCAGTGGCGGCATAGGAAGTTGCAGCGTCGTGTCAGCTCGAGCGTCATCATGTTCGGGCGGCGCTCGTCCTCCGGGTACAGCCGCTGCAGGGCTTCTTCGAGGCTGCGGTGGTGGCACAGGTCAGACATCGTCAGCCACCGTCGTCAGGAACGACCGGCTCTCGAACTCCTGCAGCGTGTCCATGACGTCCTGGCGCAGATCCTGGGCGGGAGCGTTGTACGCCTCAGCCAGCAACGCGACGACTGTCTCGACGTCACGCGGCTCGGAAAGCAGCGCCCAGATGGCGGCGGCTGTCTCGTTGAGCAGATAGACCCGCTGCAGATCCACGCCGATCTGGGTGATAGGGATCAGTAACGTCTCCCCGGCAATGCGGCGTGTCACGACCTTCTCGTGTTGTCGGTATCTCATGGGGAACTCGTTGGCAGCTCGTGTCCATAGTATAACGTTGAGTAATGCTTGAGTATTCCCCAGCGGGCGGAGATTGACGCAATGTTATCAGCTTACCAGTCACGGCATGGCATCGTCTGTGACAAATCGTGTGACAGGTGCGCGCGGACGAGGTACGGCAGCCGCGGCCAGGCGCCGTGGCCGAGCGCCGTGCGCCCGCAGACAGAGCGGCCCTGCTGACAGCCAGCAGGGCCGCTGCGATCCCGTGAGTGTCAGGGAGAACGGCAGGGGGTTACTGCTCGGGCGCGATCGGCGTCTGGCCCTCCTTGAAGGCGTCACCGATGGCCGCCATGGCCCCCAGGATGCCTGTGGCCTCGACCGGCAGGAAGACCTTGGTGGCCTTGCCGTTGGCGATGCGGCCCAGGGCTTCCAGGTACTTGACGGCCAGCAAGTCGGAGGTGGGCTTCCCGGTGTGGATGGCGCTGAACACCGTCTCGATCGCCTGGGCTTCACCCTCGGCCACGGTGAGCTGGCGGAACTTCTCGGCCTCGGCGACCTTCTTGATGGCCTCGGCCTCACCCTCGGCGCGGTTGATGCGGCTCTGCCGCTCGCCCTCCGCTTGCAGGATCTGGGACTGCTTGACGCCCTCGGCCTCGAGGATGGCGGCGCGCTTGTCGCGCTCGGCCTTCATCTGCCGGCTCATCGCCTCAGTGATGTCCCGCGGGGGCTCGATGCTCTGCAGCTCCACGCGCGTCACCCGCACACCCCATTTGTCGGTGGCGTCATCCATGATCTGACGCAGTTGCGCATTGATGCGCTCGCGCGATGTCAGCGCCTCATCTATCTTCATCTCGCCGAGGATGTTGCGCAGGTTGGTCTGCGCCAGCTTGATGGCCGCCATCCGGAAGTCTGTGACGTTGTAGACGTTCCGCACCGGGTCGGTGACCTCGAAGTAGATGACCGCATCCACGGTGAGAGTGGCGTTGTCCGAGGTGATGACGGTCTGCGGGGCGACATCGAGCACGGTCTCGCGCATGTCCACGAATGCGATGGACTGCACGAAGGGGAAGACGATGGTGAGGCCGGGCTCGGCGGTGCGGCTGTACTTGCGGAAAGTCTCGACCAGCCCCCGCTGGTACTGCCGTACGACGCACAGGGACTTGCCGATGATGATCATGGCCAGAATGGCCAGGACGACCACGCCAAAGACGGTTGAGCCTCCCATGTTCAGACCTCCGGTTCAGGCTGGGTGTCGGCCAGACGCACTTGTAGCGTCGTGCCCTCGATCCCCTCAATGACGACGTGCGCCTCGGCGGGAATGACCGTGTCGCTGCGGGCCCGCCACTCGTCCGATCGCACCCGCACCCGGCCGGTGTTGAGCCGCGGGTTGATCTCCTCGAGCACCACGGCCATCTGGCCCTTGAGGCTGTCCACGTTGGAGGGGACCGTCACGCTCCCGTGGATGCTGCGGGCCAGGGGGCGCGTCGCCAGCAGCAGCACCAACGAGGCCAGGGTGAAGAACAGCCACTGCATCCAGGCCGAGGGGACGAACACCGCCAGCAACGCGGTCAGCAGTGCACCGGCCCCGATCCACATCAGGAAGAACGAGCCGGCCACCAACTCCATGATGAGCAGCGCCAGCCCACCGATCATCCACATCAGCGCAGGATGCATCAGCATCACCTCCGCAGAAGACTGTTCGCGAACCGGCGGCGGATTCCTTGTGTCCGCCCGTCACGCGCCGGGCGCCAGAAGTTCCCGGTAGACCTCCCAGCGCTGCGCATTCACCCGCTCCACATCATACCGCGCCAGCGCATGGGTCCGCCCGGCCTGCCCCATCTCAAGGCGCAGAGCCTCGTCTGCGGCCAGGCGGTTGAGCTGCGCTGTCAGCTCCTCGACGCTCCCCGGTGTCACCAGGCAGGCCGTCTCGCCCGGAATGCCGACCTCGCAGACCCCGGGCAGGTCGCTGCAGATGACCGGTCGGGCGCACAGCATCGCTTCCACCTGTGCCACGCCGAAGGACTCCCCGCGCGACACCGAAGGCAGCACCACCACATCGGCCGCATGGTACTGCGCCACCAATTCATCATGATCCACCCGGCCCAGCAGGTGCACCCGCTCCACCAGGTTGAGCTTCAGCGCCTGGGCTGAGAGCTTCGCGGCCAGGGGACCGCGCCCAATGATGTACAGGTGCCCGTCCACCCCGTGCATCGCCTGAATCAGGTGCTCTACACCCTTATAGTGCGACAGACGCCCCACGAAAAGGACGCGGAAGTGGCCGGGCTGGCGCAACTCCTCGACGCGTTCGGCCTGGGTCTCGGTCAGATCGAAGCGCCGCGGCTCCACGCCGGCGGGCAGGTAGACGCACTTGTCGAGCACGTCCTGCAGCACCGGGGAGGACTCCGCGTAGCTGCGCGAGTTGACAAAGATGCGGTCGGCGCGCGCGAGCGTATCGTGCAGGAGCGGCATGATGAACTGCTGCAGCCGCCCGAAGCGCGAGATGTCGAAATGGTAGTGGACGATCAGCCGCCCCCGGTGGCCGGACCGCTGCACGGCCCACATGCCGTACGGGTAGGCGTGGTGCAGCTCGATGAGGTCGGGGCACAAGTGGCGGATCCAGCGCGGCATCGCCGGACAGAGGGGCGTATTGGCGATGGTGCCGACGCTGCCACAGCGGACGACGTTGACCTGGTGCAGGGACGTGCGGACCGTCCACGGATACCGCGAGCTGACCAGGGCCGACACGTCGTTGCCCTGCCGCGTCAGGTACTCGCAGAACGCGCGCATGGTCCACTCGATGCCGCCCTCATCGGGGTAGTAGCGGCGGTAGATGTGCAGGAGCTTGGGCATGGTCAGGAAGGCGAAGGCGGAATGATGAACGATGAATGATGAGTGATGAATGCGGGCGAAGTCTAGTGGTCTCTTCGCCGGGGAGGGGGTCGGTTCCTGCGGAGGTGGGACGGGGCGTCACCGCGAAAAGCGCTGCCATGCCCGCTGAGCGGGCCGAGCGGAGTGAGGATATGCGCGTACTGATCACCGGCGCCGCCGGCGTCCTGGGCCAACTCGTCACCGAACTCGTAGCCGCCGACGGCCACGACCTGCGCCTGACGGACGCCCTGCCGCTAGAGACGTCGCACGACTTCGTGCAGGCCGACCTGAGCGACGACACGCAGACCGTGGGGTTGTGCGACGGCATGGACCAGGTGCTGCACATCGCCGCGGTCCATCCGTGGAAGCAGTACACGGCGCAGCAGTACCTGGACCTGAACATCAAAGGCACTCACAACATCGTGGCGGAGGCGGCGCGGGCCAAGGTGGACCGGCTCATTCTCACCAGCAGCGTCTCGGCGCAAGGCTACAACGTCGCGCCTGACGCGCCGCTGCCGTGGGATGAGGAGAGCCCCTGCCGCCCCACCGACTCGCTCTACAGCGTCACCAAGCATGTGGGCGAGCAGTTCTGCCGCCTGTACCAGCAGACGGCGGGGCTGCAGTGGCTGGCCGTGCGGCCCGGCGGTTTTTCACCCCGGCCCGAGGACGATCCCGCCTTCGGCTTCGGCCTGCTCAGCTTCGCCGTGCACCGCACCGACGTGGCCCAGGCGCACCTGCTGGCCCTCCGCAGCGACGTGGTCAACGAGCCGATCATCGCCACCGCCGGGACGAGCTTCACGCGGGCTGATAGCGCGCAACTGCTGACCGACGCGGCGCCGCTCATCCTGCGAGACTATCCGCAGGCCCAGGCGCTCATGGACGCCGGGATCGCGCTGCCGCAGCGCCTCGCGGCCTGCCACAGCATCGCCAAGGCCCGGCGCCTGCTGGGCTACGAGCCGCAGTGGACCTTCGGCTCGTGGCTGGAGCGGTGGCTCAATAGGTAGGGGTCTGACCCCATACGGTTAGCGAGGGACACATGAAACACACAGTGCGTCTGACAGCCATCATCATCGCCGCAGCGGTAGGGCTGGTGGGCTGCGCCCAGGCGCAGCGGCCGAAGTACGTCATCGTCATGGTCGCCGACGGCTGCGGCTACAACCACGTGGCGGCCGGCAGTCTCTACCAGTTCGGCAACCCTGAGGGCTGGGCCTATCAGCAGTTCCCGGTCCGTCTCGGCGTCTGCCACTTCCCCAACGGCGGCAGCTACGACCCGGCGCTAGCCTGGAGCGACTTCGCCTACGTGAAGAAGGGCGTGACTGACTCGGCAGCGGCCGCGACCGCCATGGCCACAGGCGTGAAGACCTACAACGGCGCCATCGGCGTCGGCCCGGACAAGCAGCCGGTCCAGAACATCCTCGAGCGGGCCGAGGAGATCGGCTATGCCTCGGGCGTCGTCAGCAGCGTGCCTTTCTGCCACGCGACACCGGCCGGCTTCCTCGCGCACAACGAGGGGCGCGGCAACTACTGTGACATCGCCAACTCCATGTTCATGAGCAAGGCAGAGGTCATCATGGGCGGCGGCCATCCCCTGTACGACGATAGTGGCAAGCTGCTCGCTGCCCCCAAGTACACCTACGTCGCCCAGCCGCAGTGGGACCAACTGGCCGCCGGGACGCTCGCCAGCGATGCCAACGGCGACGGGACGCCGGATGCCTGGAAGCTGGTCCAGACCAGGGCGGAGTTCGAGGCGCTGGCCCAGGGCGACGCGCCGATGCGTCTGGCGGGCATCGCGCAGGTCGGCTCCACGCTGCAGGAGGGCCGCGCCGGCGACAAGCAGGCGGATGCCTTCGCGGTGCCCTTCAACGAGGGCGTGCCCACCCTGTCGCAGATGACGATGGCGGCGTTCAACGTGCTGGACAACGACCCCGACGGCTTCTGCGTCATGATCGAGGGCGGCGCGGTAGACTGGGCGGCGCACTCCAACCTGTCCGGGCGTCTGATCGAGGAGGAGACCGACTTCAGCCGCGCGGTCGAGGCGGTCATCAAGTGGGTGGAGACGCACAGCAACTGGAACGAGACGCTGCTGATCGTCACCGGGGACCACGAGACCGGTTATCTGACCGGCCCGGGCTCCGACCCGGAATGGAAGCCGCTGGTGAGCAACGGCCAGGGCAAGATGCCGGGCCTGGAGTGGCACTACACCAGTCACACCAACAGCCTGCTCCCGCTGTTTGCCAGGGGCGCGGGGGCAGACCAGTTCAGCCAGATGATCGTGCAGCGCGACCCGGTGCGGGGGCCATACGTAGACAACACCAGCGTGGCCAAGGTCGTGTTCGAGGCGCTGAAGTAGGGCCACCGTCGTTCCCCCTCCCTGCCGCGCTCGTGGGCGAGTGCAGGAGGGGGTAAGGGGGTAGGCTGCCGTTCGTCGCTGATCACGGCGTCCTACCCCCGCTGCTTCGCAGCGACCCCTCCCTTGAGGGAGGGGTTCACGGCAGCGACACCGCATGTTCCCGGAGACTCCCCTATGACACGCTCCCTCTGTCTTGCCGCCATCCTCGCGGCCGCCACGGCCGCGGTCGCTGACCTGACCCCCGGCGCGACGCCCGCGGAGACACACCAACGCCTGGCGGCGGCGCTGGCCGAGGCCGGCAAGACCGGCGCGGTGGTGACGCTGGCGCCGGGGGAGTATGTCCTCAACCAGGGCCTCGACCTCAAGCGCGCGACGCTCACCGGGCCCGGAGCCACGCTCCGCCTCGTCAACCCCGAGACCAACAAGGGCTATCTGTTCGGCGTCACGCTCGGCAGCCAGGGCGTGCTGCGCGACCTCGCCCTGACGGGCGAGGGGCCGCGCTGCGTGCCGGTGGGCATCGGGCCGGGCGCGCGCCAGGTGCAGATTCGCCACGTCACGATCACCGGCGGCACGACCCTCATTGATAGCAACGTCCCCGACATCCACGACGTCCTGATCGAGGGTTGCGACCTGTACCAGGGCGGCTACGGGCTGCTGCTGGACGCCAACTGCTCGGGCGACAACGTGCGTATCGTCGGCTGCCTGTTCAAGGACAACACCTCCGACGCCATCGAGCTGAACTTCCCGAAGAGCGAAGAGGGCAAGGTGGTCCGCAATGTGGTGATCTCCGGCTGCGTGTTTGACAACACCGGCGGTAACCCGAACTCCGCGACCTCGGGCTTTGGGGTGGGCATCGCCGCCGGGCAGAACATCCAGATCACCGGCTGCACCTTCCGCAAGTGCGCAGTGCAGGGCGTGCACATCGAGGACGACAGCGACAACGTGACCGTCAGCGGGAACAACTTCGAGGACTGCGGCCTGGGCTGCACCACAGGCAACTGGACCGGCGGTGTGCACCTCCTCAGCGGCAGCAAGTACGTCACTGTGACCGGCAACAACTTCCGCCACTGCCGGTACGGGGTGAGCGGTCTGCAGGGCTACAAGCTGCATCACGTCAGCGTCGTCGGCAACACCTTCCGAGACAACGAGCGGGGCGCCTGGTTCATGCAGTTCGCGAAGGGGGTCTTTCAGGGGAACGTCATGGAGGATTGCGGCATCGCGCTGGAGCTGTGGCGCTCGCCGGGGTGGGTCGTCAGTGGCAACTTCATCGGCGCGGCCCGAGCGACCGAGGGCGCGGAGAAGCCCCGGGAGAGCGTCGGCTTCCGCTGCTTCGGCTTCCGCGATCTCGTCTGCACCGGCAACATCCTCGATGTGGACGTGCCCTTCGACCACGACAACAAGGACTGGTACGACGAGCACTATGTCATCCGCGACAACGTGATCCTGCGCGGCAAGAGCCGCGAGAACGCCCAACCGGCCGAGAAGCACCCGGGGATGTGAGGCGAAGCGGTCGCGTCGGGCCACGGCATTCGCGGTCGGTGACCGCTCCCACGCCCCCCATCCCCCCATCCCCCCATCCCCTCATCCCCTCATCCCCTCACAGCCCCGGCAGCCGGATCTGGCCCTCGCCCTCGCGGATGGCCCGGCCGTAGCGTCCCCCGCCGCCGGCCTCCAGCGGCAGCGTCCCCTCGCGCGCCTGGATGATGAGGTCCGCCACCTTTTGCCCTACCGCCTCGCCCAGCTCCTGCCGGGTCGCCTGGTGCAACACCGCCATCTCGGTGCCGAAGGCGTTCAGGAGACGGTTGAGGGCGACGGCCCCGACCTTCGGGACGAACTGCAGCGGGATCTGGTACTGGTACGGGCCGCGATGGTCGGGCGGGCGCGGCTCGTCGTAGTCGGCGATCTGCACGATGCGGTCGAGTACGCCCCGCGTCACGTCCGTGCTACCGCATTGCTCGCAGGCGAGCACGGGCGGCGGCTCGTGCGCCGTCCAGTGGCACTGCTCGCAGTGCGTGCGATGGTACTTGCCCAGGCGCGGGTCGAGGCCGAAGTTGGCAGCGACGTGCCGCCCCTGCTCGCGCCACAGCGCCCGCCGGAACTCCTCGAAGCTCGGCTCCTCGATTTCCAGGATGTTGTACTCGCGCGCGATCCGGGGCAAGGAGTGCGCATCGGAGTTGGCCAGGAAGGTCTTGCCGGAGAGTTCGTCCAGCCGGTCGGCCAGGAAGGCGTCGGCCGACAGCCCCAGCTCGAGGGCGGGTATGGCATCCCAGTAGTCGCCGAACACATCGGCGGCACGGTCTCCGCACGAGCCATAGATGCTCTTGTGGGGCGTGAAGGCATGGGCCGGGATGAACTGCGCCTGGTGCTGCAGCGCCAGGTCGCACAGCTCGCGTGCGGAGAGCCCGCAGGCCTGCGATGACAGATTGGGGTTGGTGAGGTGCTCGCTGATCCTGGCGGAGAAGGCCTTGAGCTGCCCCAGGTGCGGGAAGTAGCTGACATGGTGGGACATGCCGCCGCCAGGCTCGCGCGTCTCGACCTCGGCACCCAGCAGCACCGTCAGCTTCCCCAGGTAGCGCAGGCCGCCGCCGTCGAGCTGGGCCATGTGCCCGGCGCCAATGAGCGCCTCAATGTCGCGGATGACGGCCGGGCTGGCGCAGTCCACAATGCCGACGACCTGTACGCCCTTGCGGTTGACCGACTCGAGGAGGATGTTCTCGAAGGTCAAGTCGCGCGAGGCCGTGACCTTGACGACCTGCCTGTCGGCGGCAGAGCCGATGTGAACGTGTAAGTCGGCGATGGTGAGCATCTGGCGCGGGGTCTGTCCCCGGAGGGCCGGCGCAGCCGGGCCGCAGGGGGCTGACCCCATCACTTCCTCTCTTCAGTACAGGGCTGTCTTCGGCGGAACTGCTCCACGAAGCCCTCACTACCGCACGGCTGGCACCTCAGTGTGTGGTGTCGCAGCCTGCCCAACTCTCCCGGGTCCTCCTCGGTCCTGAGCCAGTCGCGCCAGTCGGAGACGAGTTCCAGCAATGGCAGGTCCGGCGCGAGCACCGGGTCGCGTCGCAGCCCGCAGTGCGGCCGTGCACTGCTCCACGCGAAGTCCTCGGCCCGCTCCACCAGTCCGGCCCGTACCGGGTTGCGCTCGACGTACCGCACTGCCGCGATCAGGTGGCGCTCATCCACCGGGCAGGCCCGGAAGCGCCCCTCCCACACGTGCCCGGTCGTGCCACGCCGGTCGTTGATTCGCCGGGCGTACCGCATCTGGAGCGCGCCGAAAACGTCGCTCAGACCGGTCTCCGTCAGGGGCACGGTGACCAGGTGAACGTGGTTTGCCATCAGGCAGTAGGCCCATGTCTTCAGACCGTACTTCGCGCTGTAGTCGGCGAGCCACAGCAGGTACTGCCGGCAGTCATCATCGAGGAAGAACACCTGGGCACGCTCGTTTCCGCGCGCCGTGAGGTGATAGGGATAGCCCGGGACGACGGTCCGTGGCACACGCGGCATGCATGTCCCCCTTACTGACGATGGGGTCAGCCCCCGGAAGATCGGCTACCGCCGATCTTCCGGGGACAGACCCCGCGCTGTCCTAGAAGAAAGTGTGGCGTTGTGGCGGCGCGGGTAGCTCCTGCTCGGGCCAGACCTGCCGGGCAATGTCGGCCCGCATCGCCAGCAGCTCCTCCCAGCCCCCCGGCAGCGTCCCCCACAGCATCTGCTGGATCGCTTCGTCCCACCAGGCGAGAGCCACGCCCAGGGGCGTGCGCAGGCGGCGGAAGAGCCACACGAACTGCTGCCCGTACGAGATCAGGCGGTTGTCCGCGTGCTCGAACGTCGTCTGCGGCTGCTCGTCGTACGTCAGGCGATAGAGCGAGCCGGCTGCGGCCCCGGCCAAGAGCAATTCGACGGTGGAGATGAACTGGATGCCCCAGCGCAGCGGCCGCGCCTCGGGCTCGTGGTGGTCGGCGTCGCGCAGGCCCCGGACGAAGATCTCGGCCGTCCGGCGCGTGTAGGTCTTGTAACCGCTCTGGAAGTCCGGCGGCCCCGGCAGGAGGCTGCAGTAGCGCAGGTCGGGCGCGTGGCCCTGCCGCCCCAGCTCGTAGTTCAGGGCCCGCACCGTCAGCTCATTGAGCAGCCACTCGTACTCGCCCCGGGCCAGGCCCATCGGCCGGTGGAGCGACCCGCGCTGGCCCAGCACGTACACCAGGTCGCTCTGCTCGATCTCCTGCATCCGGCGGAGCAGGCGGAAGAGCTGGGGCAGATCGTACAGGTCGTGGTCGCCATCGGCGTCGCGCGAGGCCAGATAGGGCAGGTCGGTGTGCGCCATGAGCCACTCGAAGCCATGGCACACGGCGCCGGCCTGGCCTTCGTTGATCTCCTTGCACAGCACGACCGGCGGCGCGCCGACGCGGGCAGCGAACTCGTCGGCGACCTGCCGCGTGGCGCCCTCAGCCTGCGGGCAGCCATCCACCACCAGTGCCAGGTGGGCCGGAGCGAGGAACAGCTCGCTATCGGCCAGCGTGTTGCCCAGCAATCGCCGCATCTCGTCCGGGGGCATGTCCGGCGCGAACCAGACAGGGATGACCAGTCCCAGCGACTGCCGCATGGTCTCCGCCAGTGTCGTCATCGCCCCAACTCCAAGGTGCCTGCATTGTCGGCCTGCCAGGTGCACTTGTCGCGCGTGCCCTGCCACTGCACCCATGTCGGCCCGCCGCTCTTGCGGACCGTGAGGCTGAAGAAGAACTTCGGCTGCTTGGACGGGTCAATCCCCAGCGAAGCCAGCGGGATCTGCCATTCCGTCACCCAGCGATCGGGGCCGAGGACCTTGCACCGATAGACAACCCCCGCCGCCGCTTGCTTCACTGCCGCTGCCGGCGCTCCGGCCTCGTCGTCGCTGTGGAAAGCGCCATTGGGGTAGCCGCGCAGGACCAGGATGGGGGCGCTGGCGCCGCTCAGGCTGCGGAAGGCCAACTCGACTGCATCGCTGCCGCCCCACTCGTCCTTCGTCTGCAGCGGCTGGTCCTTGTTCACGGTGTTGTCCACCGCCACATACAGGCACCGGCCGTCATGCAGCAGCCAGGCCCGGCTGGCCGGCGCGACCTTGCCGCCGTCGAGGCCCTGCTCGAGCACCACGACCTTCGCCTCGCCGCCCCATTCCTCGGGCTTGAGGTCGCCATCCGCGGTGGGAGCGGTCACTCGCGGGTCGGCCGACCCGCAGCGCGACACCTTCAGTGTCGCCAACGGCCCCCTCGGGGCACCGCCGGCGGGGCTGGCGGTGGCACCCTTCGCCGCTGCGTCCAGGATGTCCCGCTCCTTCGTCCGGACCGTGTGCCGCACCGGCCACGAGGCGCGGTCCGGGCTCTGGTACAGCCCCATCTGCGCCACGGGGAGCGGCTTGAAGCCGAGCTTCAGCGCCGGAGACTGTGGCTTGAGGGCGAAATCGGTCGCCACCGGGAAGGCCTTCGGGTCGGCCAGCTTCTTGGCGCCGACGAGCTGCGGGTCCTGATCCAGCAGGTTGTCAATGAACATGACGCCCGGCCGCGCCTTGGCGTCAACTTCGTCCCACCGGCCACCCACACAGATGTTGCGGGCCACGATATTGCCCTGCGGGCGCATCGGCTCGTGGTCCAGGATCGTGAGCAACTGCGGGTAGCGGGTTCTCCACGGCTCGGTCTCGTACGGCATGGCCTTCAGGCGGCTCACCAGCGTGTCGTACGAGCCGGAAGCCCAGCCCAGCGCGCGGGCGTCCACATGGATCGCCGGCTTGCAGTCCACGAAGATGTTGTTCTCGATCGTCGTGTCGTGCCCGCCGCCAATGAACGCGGCCCGCGGTACGCGGTAGAAGACGTTGCTGTGGATGTGCGCCGAGGAGAACATGTCGTCCAGATACACACCGACGCAGCCCCGGCCTTCGAAGCCGTAGATGTCGTGGAAGTAGTTGTAGCGGATCTCGTGGCCGCGCATGGTCCAGTCATAGCCGGCGTAGATCACGCCCGCATCATTGGCCTCGTAGACGACGCTGTGGAACTCGTTGAACTCGATGAGGTGGTCGTTGCCGCCAAAGAGCATGCCCTTGTGGGGGGCGTCGTGGATGAGGTTGTGGGTGGCGCGGTTGCCGCAGCCGTACAGGCCGATGCCCGGCTTGATGATCCGGTTCCAGCGGCTGTAGTGGTGGATGTGGCAGTTGTCCACGAAGTTCTCGGCATGGGTCAGTGTCTTGCGGTCCCCGGCGTCCACGATCACCCCGCCGTCGCCCATGTTGTACGTGTCACAGCCCACGACGCCGTTCTTGGTGCCGCCGCCCATGTTGATGGCATAGCTGCCCGTGTTGCGGACCACGCAGGCCACGATGCGGTTCTCGGTGCCCCCTGACATCGTGATCCCGGTCGCGCGGCACGTCTCAAAGGTCAGCCCGCGCAGCGTCACATGCGAGACCTGCTTCATGGTCAGCAGGTTGGGGATCAGGGAGACGGTGGCGACGCTCTGGGCCAGGGGCTGCGGCGGCCAGAAGTACAGCAGCCCGTTCTCGCGGTCCAGGAACCACTCGCCCGCCTGGTCCAACTCGCACAGGGCGTTGTAGGCGTAGTACCACTGGCCCTTGCGGTAGCCGTACGGGTGGACCGGCGGCTCCTCGAGCGTGATGAGCTTGCGCTCCGGGTCAATGCTCGCGATGCGCTGCCGCTCCTCGGCCCAGTCCCAGAACCACCAGCCCTGCAGCCACACATCCTTCTCGCCCATCTTCAGCCAGCGCTCGGGCCGGTCGCCGTCGTAGATGAACTTGGCGGCCTTCGAGCCCTTCGTGCCGCGCACGTCCACGGGCTTCTCGTCAGTCACGTCCTTGACGCGCACAAAGCCCTCATTGGGCCACCGGGCCAGCCCCATCGGCTCGTTGTTGTAGAACAGCTCCAGCCGCAGGACCGCGCCCGACGCCCAGCCGCCGCCGGGCTTGCCGTAGTCGGTGATGCCCTGGGCCTTCAGGTCCGTGACGACGACCTTGCCCCGTGCGGCGGGGTCGAGCCGGTCCAGCGTGGCCGGGTCGGTGACGGTCTGCCAGCCCTTCACGACCTTGCCGCCCACGATGCGGACCTCAGCACCGGGCTTGGCCCGGTACGTGATGGGCGCCTCGGCGGTGCCGGAGTCCTGCTCCTCAAGTGCGAAGGCCGCGTCGCGCTCATAGATGCCCGCGGCCAGTTCGACCGTGATGGGCCCGACCGGCAGCGTGCCGGCCTGCTTGCGGGCGCGGATCTCATCCCGAGCGCGCTCCAGCGTCCGGAAGGGTCCGCCGGCCTTGCCCGGCGAGGCGGACAGGCCGTTCGCCTTGTCGTTGCCCTTCGGTGAGATGTAGAGGGTGAGCCCGGCCGAGAGTGATGCCGAGGCGCACAGCAGCATGGCCAGCAGGCACGACACGAGGCACTCGGGACGAGTCATGTTCGGTTCCCCTTCCTGGACGCCTTCACTCGGCGGCATGGTCATGGCGTCGGACGCGAGCCGCCCCCGACTGTTCGCCGGCGGGCCGAGACGACCTGCCCGTCCCCCGCCGGAGTCAGGGAGCGTCAGGCGCCCACGGTCTGCGGAAGGGATGGCCGCGCCGCACGGTGAAGTGGGCGCCACTTCCGCGAAAGGTGAACTCAGCCACCATGCTCCTCGGCACTGCTTCCGTAGACATCACGCCCCCTGTGGGCACACCCATGGCCGGCAGCCTGCGGCCGCGCACGTCCGTCGGCGTGGACGACCCGCTACTATGCAAGGCGATGGTCCTGCAGCAGGGAGACGTGCGCCTCGCGCTGGCGACACTGGACCTGATCGCCTGGACGAGGCGCCGCTCCGATGGCCCCCGGGCGGAGATCACCGCCGGCACGGGCATCCCGGCCGAGCACATCCTCGTCAACTGCTCCCATACGCACTCCGGGCCATACACTGATGAGTCCCTGGACCTGTGTAGCAGTATGGACGAGGCCTACCTGCCGCGAGTGCAGGCGGCGATCAGCGAGGCGGTCTGCCAGGCGGCGCAGGACCTGCGGTCTGTGACCGTGGGCACAGCGAAGACCACCCACGGGGGCATCGGCCGCAACCGGCGGCTGCTGCGGCCAGGCGGCTCGGCCATCAATGCCTGGCTCGCCACTGCCGAGGAGCGCGAGAGCCTGCCGCTGGCCGGGCCCCATGACGAGGACCTCATGGCCTGGGTGTTTTTCGCGCAGGACGCGCCGGTCGCGGCCCTGTGGAACTACACGCTGCACGTGAACACCCACTTCGGCACGAGCTTCTCGGCGGACTACCCCGGCCGCGTCGCGGCGGCCCTGTGCGAAGAGTGCGGACCGGACTTCTTCACGCTGTTTCTGCCGGGGGCGTGTGGGGACATCAACCACACCGTCGGCTTCCCCGAGGTCAGCCGGCAGCTTTCGGAGGCGATGCGGGCGGTCGTGCGCGGGGCCCGGCCCGGCGCCAGCGAGGCGCTCGGGGCGGCGTGGCGCGAGTTGCCTCTGGGCGTGCGGGATCGGGAGGCCTTCCAGGCCGAGGAGGTCCGCGCGAAGTGGCCCGATTGCTTCGATGTCTTCGAGAACGAAGACCGCCTGCTGAAGACCGACCCGCAGGATGAGATCGTCACGGTCGTGCAGGCGCTGCGGATCGGTGACGGCGTCATCGCCGGCACCCCGGGGGAGACGTTCTCGCAACTCGGGCTGGACCTCAAGCGGCGCTCGCCCTATCCCCTGACCGCCGTGGCCGAGCTGTGCAACGACATCATCGGCTACATCCCCACGCGCGAGGCCTTCGCGCAGGGCGGCTATGAGACGTTCCGCTCGCGCTGGGCACGCGTCGTGCCCGGCGCGGGCGAGCAGATCGTGGACGCGCTGGTGGAGATGCTGGGCGAGGTGTGACGCCGTCGCCGTCGCTATACCAACGACACGCCGCGGACGGTCAGCCGCTCGCAGCGGACGGCGGCGTGGCGTGCCGCGCCGTTGCCCGTGCGCAGCACCAGCTTCTCCGCGTCGGTCTGCAGGCCCTCGAGGTCGAGGCTCTCGCGGCTGTGGTTGAACAGCACGAGTGTCTCTTCCCCCTCCCCCACCAGCCGCACGCCCTTCGCGGTGCCTTGCGCGATGGGCTCCAGCCGATCCGCCGGCTCCTCCCCGCTCCCCAACGCCGTCAGCACGATCAGGAACTGGCAGGTGTTGTCAAACAGGGGCGTGGCGTCGCCGCGTGGGTCCCAGTGCGGGTAGGGCGACTTGTGCGGGTCCACGTTCCACTTGTGGTGCCAGTACGGCCGGATGCTGACGGCGTGCAGGGGCTTGTCATCGGCGTACGGGACGGTGCGGCCCGTGATGAACTTGTGCTCCCAGCCGGTCGGGAAGATCGGCTCGATGCGGAGGGTGGCCTTCTCGCCACGGGCTTCGAGGGCTCGGGTCGGGGTCGGTGACCCCTCCCACACCACGCGCGACGGGATCTCGCCCAACTCGCACTCGCTGTGCAGCAGCCACTCGAAGTTGCGCTGGCAGCGTACCGGGTGGCCGATCAAGTCGTCGAAGATCACGAAGACGTTGGGCTTCAGGTACACCATGTCCCGCCAGGCGCGGGAGAGCATGTCCCCATACGCCGTGGTCGCATCCCCCCGGATCATCTCCACCCAGTCCTCGGCCACATGGTCCGACAGGCGGCTGTAGCAGTCGCCCGCCTCCTCCAGGTCGTAGCCCATCGCGTACTGCGCCGGGACGCGCTGGTGTGCGCCATCCACAACGACGCAGTTGTGCCACGCGGTCGAGACGACGGGCTGGATGCTGTGCCAGTAGGCGAGGCTGTAGTGCTCGGGGCCTGGCTCGGTCGCCAGGCGCTCGCCGTGGCTCGTGATGAAGAAGCTGTTCAGGTCCAGGTGGGCGTGGCTCCAGGCGTTCGACCCGCCCTTGAACAGCATGAAGGTCGCGTCCTCATCCCAGCCGGAGCGGAACGAGGCCAGGTGGATACTCTGGAAGACGCGGCAGGGCGGCTCGGCCTCGGGGCCCCGTTCAGGCACGTCGGGGTCGTAGAGCAGCAGGCTCTTCCAGCTCACGGACGGGTTGCGCCGCAGGACTTCGTTACCGAACCACTGGGCGAACGGATCGCGCGCCCGCGCGGCCACGCCGTGGAAGAAGGCGCTGCCGCCCAGCCCCCGGTACCCCGTGTCGGCGTAGTTCACCCACGCCGAGAAGTCCGGCAGGGCGATGTACGGCAGGAAGCGGCTGCAGACGCGCCAGAAGGAATGCGCGTACAGGTCCTCGCCCGTCACATTGCGGAGGGCCTCGACGTTGTCCTGCAGCGTGCCGAAGCAGTACAGCCAGTAGCCGGCGCCCTCGACGCCCGCCCCCTCCTCGGCGGCCAGGTCAAGCATCTCGATGGTCCGGGCCCGGGCGAAGGCGAGCCAATCCAGTGCGCGTGGGTCGGCGTTTCCCCACGCCGACAGGGACGACGACCCGCGCGTGAGGACACGCGCGCCCACGCGTTCCTCTGCGCCCACGCGGAGCAGCGCCGCGAACGCCAGGCCCGAGTTCAGCACCGCCGTCCAGTTGGAGTTCAGCGCGCTGCCCCACCAGCAGCCTGCCGTCGCGCCCTGGTAGATGGCCTGCCCGCCACGCTCAGCGATCATCGCGATGAAGCCGGCGCGCTGGTGTTCCGACAGCGTCGGCCACAGCCAACTCACGGCGTTGGCGCAGGCCTTCGTTGTCTCGGCGGTGCCCAGGTCCGCGGTGTCCTCGGGATACATCGCGTTGTGCTGCACGAAGTCCCAGCGGGACGACGAGGCGCAGATGGAATCCAGGCAGGCGCGGGCTCGGTCGGCGTAGGGGGGCTCGTCGGTCACCACGTAGGCGAAGGCCAGCGACTGCGCCTGCTCGGACAGCTTGCGCATCGCGTCGGTGCTGTCCTCGGCCGCCGGCAGCGGCTCGTTCAGCGACTGAGCCAGCTTGTCCAGCGTCTGCTGCCGCCAGGGGGCCAGCAGCGGCTGCTCCAGGTTGCGGCGGAGGCGGTCGCGGTCGCGCCGGACGCCCCACAGGTCCGGGCCCGTGTCGCTCACTGCGCGACCTCCATCTTCATGTCGTCCACGGTGAACACGGCGGTGTCGGTGGCGAGGCTGATGAAACCCATCCAGGTGAGCAGCCGCCAGTCGGCCGTGCCGAGGGTGAGGTCGGCGAAGGTCTGCGGCGCCGCGCCCGCAGCGGTCACCACGAGCTGCCAGGTCCCGGCCTGCTTGCCCAGCGGACAGGTGAGGTCGAGGCCGACCCACTGGCTGAGCGGCAGCTTCGTCAGCGTCTTGTTGCCGACCACCACCGCCCCATCGCCCATGATCCTCAGGCTCGGCCCCACCTTGTACGGGGCCGAGCTGTCGCGCCATTCGTGCCACAGGATCGCCCCCGGCTCCATCCGCACGCGGAAGCTGAAGCGGACGGTGCCCTTGTTGTAGCGCGGCTGGTAGACCATGTGCGGCTGCCACTCACGGTCCAGGCCCGGCGCGTCGGTGAACCTGAGGCTGTGCTTGCCGGCGCCGGCGGTAGCGTCGGTCACGCGGATCGAGGCGCCGTTCTCCTCACCCGAGACGCGGGCATTGGCGGGCTGGTCTCCGACTTTCGTGGTCTCGAAGTCGTCCGTCACGAGCAGCGGCGGGGGCGGCTTGGGGACCTCAACCGCCGGCCGCACGATGCCCTTGGGCAGCGCCACCCACTTCGGGTCGCCGTACAGCCCGGCGGTGCCCACGTCGAAGGGCTTGAAGCCGATCTTGGCGACCACAGCTTCGCTCCTGAGGCGGAAGTTCAGGCCCGGTGCGTTCACGAACAGCGGGTCGGCCACGATCGAGCCCTCATCCTTGCCGGCCGCCTGCCAGTCGGGGAAGTCCAGACCGTAGAAGCTCAGGTCGCTGCCCTGGGTGTCCCAGTACAGGTTGCTGCGGAGCGTGAAGCGGTCGGGCCGCAGGTTTCCGCCCAGTGGCGTACCGTTGCTCGTCAGCACGACATTGCGCTCGAACACCAGGTCATTGCCGAGGTCCGTGCGCGCGCTGATGATGTTGGCTTCCCACGAGTAGGCGAAGATGTTGTTGCGGATGGTGTTGCGCTGGCCGTAGTGCTGGTGGAAGCCGCCGGTCTTCGTGTTGTAGACGAGGTTGTTCTCCAGCACCATGTCGCTGCTGCCCTCGTCCGTGTACAGGCCCCACCCGCCGTAGCTATACGAGTACACGTCGTGGATGTGGTTGAAGCGCTCGACCGTGCCCGGCGAGATACCCAGCGAGTAGATCCCGCCCATGTCCGACAGCACGCCCTTGCCGATGTTGTGGATGTGGTTGTACTCAAAGAGGTTGTCGTGCGCGGTCGTGGGCGCATAGCCCCAGCTCCACCCGACCGAGCACCCGCTGTAGCGGAGGTCGCAGATCTCGTTGTGGGAGACGGTGTTGAAGCTGCTGCGGCCGATCCACACGCCAATCCCGGCCTCGAAGACGTATCCGCCGTCGTGGATGAAGCAGTTGTCCACCGTGTTGCGCTCGGCTTGCAGCGCCGGCGTGTTGGGCAGGCTGGTGCCCCCGATGCGGACGCCCCCGCCGCCCAGATCGTGGACATGGCAGGTCTGCACGCGGTTGCGCTTGCAGCCGTCGCCCAGGATCAGCGCATATTCGCCGACGTGGGCGATCTCGCAGCCTTCGAAGCGGCAGTCCAGGGCCCCGCTGGCGACGACGGCGGCGGTTGTGTGCACGGCAGCCTGGCCGTCGCAGACCTTGTCCGGGTCGTGCTGCCAGTCGGCGTACTGGAAGCTCAGGCCGTTGAACGTGACGTGGCTGACCGGCAGGCCGACGGCGGCATCGCCCTTGATCTCCAGCAGGTGCTGCAGACGCGGGGCGATGACCGTGGCCCTGGTCATGTCCTCGCCCGGCAGCGGCCAGTAGTACAGCCGCCCCTCGGCACGCGACAGGTACCACTCGCCCGGGGAGTCCAGCGCCGCCCTGAAGTTCTCCACGAAGTAGCGCCCGGCGCGGTCCCAGTAGCCGATGGGCCAGCCCGAGGGCGCGCGGAAGCGCACGATCTTCTCCTGCTCGTCCAGCTCCTTGATCCAGTGCCGCGACGACGTCCAGGCGTGGTAGACGATCACGTTGACATCATCGAGTTCGTCCCAGCGCTGCAGGTCGTTGCCGCTGTAGATGAAGCCCTGCTTGGTGGCCGGATCGCTACGGCTGTCGCGCCCCTGGAGGGGCCTGAGGGTGCCGGCGAGCTTCAGAGTGCCCTCGTTGGGCGTGCGGGCCCGCGTCCGGCGCTGGCCGCCCACGAAGAGCTGGTGGAAGGTCCAATCCCCGCTCTTGACGCCCGGCACGTCGGCGACCCATAGCTTCCCCTCGCCCCGCCGCCAACCGGTGATCCGCGCCCCGCCGGAGAAGACCGGCGTCTCGCCCTTCATGGCGACATAGACGATGGGGCAGGCGGCGCTGCCGGAGTCCTGCGGGCCGAACGCGAGCGGTTCGGTCAGTGCGTACGTGCCGCCGCGAATGACGACCTGCAGCGGGCCCGGCGCCCCTTTGAGCATCGCCGCACGCACGAGCTTCTGCGCGGCGGCGAGGGTCGCCACCGGGCCGTCGGTCTTCGTCTTGTTGGGGGCGGCCAGCTTGCCCGACCAGGCGTCATTGCCGGCCGGAGAGACAGTGCAGACAACCGTGCCCGGTGCGGCGGCGTGACTGAGCGAGGACAGCAGCACCAACGCCAGGAGAAGGGTGAGGTTTCGCATGGCGGTTCGTTCCCCGGCGTCCGGGATGTCACCTGCCGCAGGAGGCCATCGGGGGGCGCGAGGGGAACTGAACTGCCGGTCGGTCGCTACTACCTCACAGGTGGACTGACATGATCCGCGTATTGCTCGTCGTCATGTGCCTCTGGCTGCTCGGAGCCTTCGTGTCAGCCGACGACGGCGCTGAGATGGTCCTCGTCCCCGCCGGGGAGTTCACCATGGGCGGGCCCGGCAAGGGCATTGACGAGGACCGGGCCGAAGCCCCCGAGCACAAGCTCACCCTCCCGGCCTTCCTGATAGACAAGTGCGAGGTCACGACGGCACTCTACTGCCGCTTCCTCAACGAGGCCCGGCGCACCCCCGACACCACCCGCGCCTGCTTCGGCCTTCCCCAGTACCTGCCGATCACCCAGGCCGGCGGACAGTGGCAGCCGCTCCAGGGCAAAGAGCGCTGCCCCATGACGAACGTCACCTGGTATGGCGCCATGGCGTACGCGAAGTGGGCCGGCAAGCGCCTGCCGACCGAGGCGGAGTGGGAGAAGGCGGCGCGCGGGACGGATGGCCGCAAGTTCGTCTGGGGCGCGACGTTCGATGCCTCCATGATGCGCTTCGGCCAAGACAGCATCGGCCCGGTCGGCGAGCGGCCCAAGGGCGTCTCGGTCCATGGCGGGCTGGACATGGCCGGCAATGCCTGGGAATGGACGAGCAGCCAGTTCAAGCCCTATCCCTATGTCGCCACCGATGGCCGCGAGGACGCCGCCAACACGGCCGAGCGCCGTGTGGCCCGGGGCGGAAGCTGGACGGGCGAACCCTATATCGCCACGGCCACCTATCGCTTCCGGCCGCTCCCGGAGGATGCGTACTACTTCCTGGGGTTCCGGTGCGCGAAGGATGCGGAGTGATTAACGGCTCCTCACCCCTACCCCTCTCCCTCGCGCTCGATGGGGCTGAGCGCTCCGGAGAGGGGGGCGCCACGCGACCACTCTGTGGCTTCGACACCACAATGCGAGACGCGACCCTCCCCTCCCCGGAGCCCGCAGCCGTATCGCGGGCGAGGGAGAGGGGGAGGGGTGAGGACGCCGTTCGGAACTGACCAGCCTACCGAGCCGCCAGTCAAACGGAGGACCGCCATGCCCGCTAAGCTGCCGCTCCTGTTCGTTGCCGTACTGCTCACGTCTCTCGCCTGCGCCGCCCCTCTGAAGCTGTACGTCTCCCCGAAGGGGAACGACTCCTGGAACGGCAAGGCCTCCGTGCGTAAGGGCGCCGACGGTCCCTTCGCCACGTTGGCCGGCGCGCGGGACGCGATCCGCGCGCTGAAGCAAGCCAACGCACTGCCCGCCGGCGGCGCCACGGTCATCATCGAGCGCGGCGTGTACGAGATGTCGGCCACGTTCGAGCTGACCGCCGAGGACTCCGGCACACCCGAGGCCCCGATCACGTACATGGCCCGGCCCGGCGCCGAGGTCCGCCTCGTGGGCGGCAAGCAGGTCACGAACTGGGTCCCGGTCACAGACCCGGCCGTGCTGAGCAGGCTGGAGCCGGCCGCGCGCGGGAAGGTCATGCAGGCGGACCTGAAGGCCCTCGGCGTGACCGACTTCGGTCACCCGGCGGCCGATGGCAAGCGCCTGGAGCTGTTCTTCCAGGACCGCCCCATGAAGGTCTCCCGCTGGCCCAACGAGGGCTTCGCGAAGGTCGTGGATGTGGTCGGCGGCGCGCCGCACAAGATCCACGGCATCCCCGGCGACAAGATCGGCCTGTTCACCTACGACGGTGACCGGCCGGCGCGCTGGGTCGGCGAGAGGGACCCGTGGGTGCATGGGTACTGGTTCTGGGATTGGGCCGATGAGCGCCAGCAGATCGACAAGATTGACACCGAGAAGAAGACGATCGCGCTCAAGCCACCGTACCACGGCTACGGCTACCGCAAGGGCGCCTGGTGGGCGGCCTTCAACATGCTGTCCGAGGTGGACGTGCCTGAGGAGTACTACCTGGACCGCGAGACGGGTCTCCTGTACTTCTACCCGCCCGCGCCGGTGGCGGGCGGTCCTGGAAGTCCCGCCCCACGCGCGCTCGTGTCGGTGCTCCCGGCGATTATCAACACGAAGGACACCACCAACGTGGTGCTGCGGGGCTTCACCATCGAGGCCAGCCGCGGCACTCCGGTGAACATCGGCAATGCCGAGAACGTGAAGCTGGTCGCGTGCACGATCCGCAACACCGGCGGGTCGGCGGTGAGCATGTCGGGCAAGAACAGCGCCGTCATCGGCTGCGATGTGTACGAGACCTGCAACGGCGGCATTCACCTGACCGGTGGCGACCGCAGGACGCTGACCCCGGCCAACCTGCTGGCCGAGAACAACCACGTGCACGACTATGCCCGCTGGAAGCGCGTCTACCAGCCGGGCATCACGCTGCAGGGGGTGGGCAACATCGCCCGCCGCAATCTCATTGACAACGCCCCCCACATGGCAATGGGCTTCGGCGGCAATGACCACCTGATCGAGGGCAACGAGATCCACAGCGTGTGCTACGAGTCCAACGACGCCGGGGCGATCTACACCGGCCGCAACTGGAGCATGGTCGGCACGGTGATGCGCAACAACTACCTGCACCACATCAACGGCCGCGAGGGCAAGGGCTGCGTCGGGATGTACCTGGACGACCAGTTCGGCGGCACGCAGATGACCGGCAACATCTACTTCAACGTCACCCGCGCGGCCATGATCGGCGGCGGGCGCAACTGCAGCATTGACAACAACATCTTCGTCGGCTGCGTGCCCGCCACGCATGTGGACGCGCGCGGGCTGGGCTGGGCCGCCGGCGGCCAGCCGGGCATGGTCAAGTCCCTCACCGACCTACCCTACAAGGAGTCGCCGTGGAAGGAGAAGTACCCCTGGCTGCTGACGCTGCTGGATGACGAGCCGATGGCCCCCAAGTACAACACCATCGCCCGCAACATCGCCGTCGGCGGGCGCTGGGGCGACTTCGAGGGCAAGGCCAAGCCGCTGGTCACGTTCACTGACAACACGATCGTGGACAAGGTGGACGACCCGGCCGTGCAGTTCGCCACCCCCGGGAAGCTGGCCGGTGTCAACAGCACACCGCTGGCCACGGACTTCGCCCTCAAGCCCACCTCGCCGGAGTGGAAGCTGGGCTTCAAGCCCATCCCGATGGACCAGATCGGCCTGTACAAGAGCCCCGACCGCGCCTCCTGGCCGGTGGTCAGCCACGTGCGGACGATGGAGGCCCCGCCACCGGCGGCCAAGGCCCTGTCGCGCAAGACACTCGTGGTCGCGCCGGTCGCGAAGGCCAAGAGCCCGATCACGATTGACGGCAAGCTCACCCCGGCCGAGTGGTGCGGCCTCGACCCGGCGAGGGGCCTCACGCTCGAGCAGGGCTTCTCGGGCGAGAAGATCACCCCCGCCAGCCAGGCCTGGGTGCTCTACGACGCCGACGCGCTCTATGTCGCGATGGATAACCCGGTGAACCCCAAGTTCCCGATCCGCCCCGGCAACACGTGGGGGCAGGACGACGCGGTGGAGATCGCCCTGGCGAACTTCGCCGCCGGCAAGAACGCGCCGATCATCGTGTTGCGCGGCTTCCCGTCAGGCCACTTCGAAAGCAGCGAAGAGGCCGGCGCCCCGCCGGCCGTAGTGAAGAAGGCCGGTACGGGCGTCCAGTACAAGGCGCAGATCGTGGACAGCAAGCGCTGGGTCGCCGAATGGCGCGTGCCGTGGGCGTCGCTGGGGCTGGACCCGGCGAAGCTGGGCAAGCTGAACTTCAACCTCAGCGTCCGCAAGACCGCCGACGACCAGTGGGTGGAGTGGCAGGGCACGAACGGCTGCACCTGGCAAGTGGACAACGCGGGGCTGATGGAGTTGGTGAAGTAGATGAGGGTTGAGGGGGCGGAGGAGGATCACGGCTCCTCACCCCTACCCCTCTCCCGCGCGCGGAACGACTGCGCGCCGGAGAGGGGAAGTCGGCTGTCACTCTGCAGCTTCGAAGCCACAAAGGGGTCGCACGAGACTCCCCTCTCCGGAGCGCTCGGACGTATCGAGCGGGAGGGAGAGGGGCAGGGGTGAGGACGCCGTTGCCGTACACCTACCCACCCCCGCTGCTCCGCAGCGACCCCTCCCCACAGGGGAGGGGTGGAGGCAGTGGATTGCCGTTGCCGTTCCCCCCTCTCCGGAGCGAAGCGAGGGAGAGGGGCCGGGGGTGAGGACGCCGTTCCTCCCCCGCATCACAACCGATGGAGACCGCACAACCATGCAACGACTCGCCGCCATAGCCACGCTTCTCTGCCTCGCCCTCGCCGCCCAGGCCGCCGAGCGGCCTGCCCTCCAGGACCTCGGCCGCTCCGTCAAGATGCGCATTCTCGTGGACAAGGTCATGCAGCCCACCCGCGGCTGGACGACCGAGGAGTGGATGGTCAAGGAAGCCGCCGACGCGGGCTTCAACGTCTTCTCCCCCCGCCGGGGCTATGAGGACCTGGGTGAGGTCCGCAAGGTCACGGAGTGGTGCCGCAAGTATGGCATCTACCACCAGCCCTGGATGCGCGGCGTGCAGGACGTCCCCAAGGACATGGCCCTGAGCACCGGGCGGCGCGTCGTGTGGCCCAATGGCAGCGAGCAGCCCATCTGGAGCCCCAACTCCGACGAGCTGTGGCAGTGGATGGCCTCGTACATCGTCCCCTACGCCCAGATGGGCGCCGATGATCACACGCTGATGGGCGTCTTCCTCGACTACGAGAACTACTGGCCCGGCGGCATGGGCAACCTGTACGACCTGTCCTACGATGATGTCATCATGGGCAAGTTCGCGGCCAGCAAGGGGATCGCGCTGCCGCAGCTTGCCCTCGACAAGCGCAAAGCGTGGCTGGAAGAACAGAAGCTGCACGACGAGTTCCGCGCCTTCCAGATCGCCTACTGGCGGCAGAAGTGCCGCGAGCTGCGCCAGGCGGTGGACAAAGTTAACCCGCAGTTCGAGTTCAACATCTACCCCGCCCCCGGCACGCCGTTCATGCTGGAGGCGTGCTACCCGGAATGGGCCACCCAGGATGCGCCGCTGCTGCTGGCCGACCCGTGGACGTACGGCCGCTCGGGCAAGTACGCCAAGCACGAGGCCGCGCTGAAGACCAACCAGGCGATCATCGAGCGCGGCAAGGCCATCGCCGAGGCCAAGGGCATCAACTATATCTACCTCGGCGGCATTGACCCGGTTGTCGCTGGCGCGGACCCCGAGTTCTGCGGCAAGAACGCCCTGCTGCTCACCGGCCTGACCGGCGGCTACTGGATCTTCTACGAGGGCCCCAAGTACGAGACGACCCACCCCGACTACTTCAAGTGGTTCACGTGGGCCAACCGCAAGATCGAGGCCGGCGACTACCCCGCCGCGTGGCAGCCGCGCGAGACCGAGGACCCGTCGGGCTTCCCGAAGATCAAGGTCAGCGGCCGGCCGCTCCCCCGCACCGAGAAGCGCGTCTACCCGGTCGTGAAGCTGCGCGGGACGAACCCGCTGCTCGTCGCCGGGCACAAGGGCGTGCCGCTGCACATCAACCTGCAGACCTTCCGCATCGGCCAGAACCAGGGGCCGGTCGCCTGGACCATCAAAGACACGGCCTGGGTGGACCTGGCCCACGGTGAGATCCCGGTCGAGGGCGTCGGCACGGTCGCCTGCACCCCGGCCGCCGACGCCATCCTCGCGCTGCTGCTCGAGAGCGGGGGCAATGCCTGCGCCGTCAAGGACAGCGACACCGCCCTGGCCATCTACACTGACCCGGCGCCCCATTTCATCTACGGGGCGGAGAAGCTCTACTTCAGCGTCCCGGCGGGCCTGGCGAGCTTCACGCTGACGGTGAAGGGCAGCGGTGGCGCTGAGACCGTCAAGACGACGGTCTTCGACCCCTCCGGGGCCAGCGCCGGCGTGGCCGAGACGAACCAGCAGTCGGATAAGGCCAGCGTCACCGTGACCGTCGGCGACCGGGGCGGCAAAGTCTGGTCGCTGACGACCGGCAAGGCGGCCACCGGCGTGCTGGAAGACAACAACCTGATGCTGGACAAGGCCCTGCCGCAGGTACTGTCGTACTTCGCCGATGAGGTCTTCGAACTCGACGCCGGGAGGTAGTCATGCTCAGGATAACCGCGCTGTGCTCGCTCGTGCTCTGCTGCGCCCTGGCGGTCGCGCAGGACAAGCCGCTGCTCGAGAACGGTTCCTTCGAGGCCGTCAAGACGGTCAAGCCCGACGCCAACGGCATCATCAGCGGCTGGAAGCTGGCTGGCGAGCCGCTGCTGCCGGGGCCCTGGGTGCTCAACAGCCACTACACCGGGACGCTGGAGATGCCCACGGACACGCCGCAGGACGGGAGGCGCTACGTGCGCCTGACCGGCGGCCCCAACGGCGGACACATCTACCAGCCGCTCCAGGGCGTGACGCCGGGCCAGTGGTACAAGATCACGCTCTTCGCGCGCGGCCGCGGTGGCGAGATCAGCGCCTACCACTACTTCAAGACCGGCCCCATGGGCGGCGCCCAACTCGGCCGCCTCCCGGCTGCGGAGCAGTGGCGCCAGTTCGCGACCTACTGGCAGGCGCCGGCGGAGAACTTCGCCTCGGCCTCGCTGGCGCTCAGCGCCGCCACGGACCAGACACTGGAGGTGGATGACGTGCGGATCGAGCCCCTCGCGGTGCCCGCCGTCACGCCCGGCCAGAAGGACATCGTCTTCGAAAACGACGTCCTCCGCTTCGCCATCACCCCCCTGGGCCTGTTGTCGGACTTCACCTGCAAGCCGACGAAGCAGAGCTACCTGGGAGAGCCGTCGCCCCTCCCGGTAGTCACGCTGGTGCGCGACGGCCGCACCGTCCCCACCCACGGCGTCTCGGCCCAGGGCGACCGGATCACGTTCCGCTTCCTGGAGCCGGAGGTCAGCGCGACGCTACGCATCACTGCGCGCCCGACGCACTTCCTCATCGAGGTCGTGGACGTGCAGCCCGCCGACGTGGACTCGCTGTCACTCCAGTTCCCCGTCAAGCGCCTGGCCAAGCTCGGCTGGGCGTTCGGCGCGACCTATGGCGACACGTTCGGGATGTGCCTGTTCTGCGCCAGCATCAACAGCCACAACCGCATGTCGAGCCAGCCGCAGAGCGCCGTCCTGGGGGGAACCTGCGACCGCAAGCACGGCATGGTGGGCGCGAAGTTCGTGCTCATCGGCGCCCCGGCGGCGCAGTTCAAGCCGGCGGTCATCGCCGCCGAGAAGGCCAACGGCCTCCCCTGCCCCATCATCGGCGGCAAGTGGGGCCGCGACTCGGAGTCCAACCGCAAGTCGTACCTCTTCGCCACCGGCTCAAGCGAAGCCCAGATTGACACGCTCATCCAGTACGCCAAGACCGGCGGCTTCGGCACCATCATCTTCCTGAAGGATGACTGGCTGGCCAACCACGGCCATTTCGACATCAACACGAGGAACTTCCCCGACGGCCTGGCCAGCCTGCAGCGCTCGGTCAAGAAGATCCACGCCGCGGGCCTGGAGGCCGGGGTACACGTCTTCGGCCCGTCCATCTCGCCCAACGACCCGTACATCACCCCGAAGCCCGACCCACGCCTGGCCGGCTTCGCCTGCCCCCCGCTGGCCGAGGCCCTCGACGACCAGGCGAAGACCTTCACCCTCACCGGCCAGGCCAAGCTCCCGCCGGTGGGGCCGTACTACCAGGGCTTCCCGGGCAGCTACGTCCAGATTGGTGACGAGATCATCTCCTACGGGAAGATGGAGCCCGGCCCACCCTCGCGCTTCGTCAACTGCGTGCGCGGGGCCCTGGGCACGAAGGCCTCCGCCCACGCCGCCGGCGAGCCGGTCAAGGGCCTGCTGGCCATGTGGGGCTTCCTGCTGGTAGACCCCGACAGCACCCTCGCTGATGAAGTGACCGGCAACTTCGCGAAGGCCTTCAACGCCTGCAACTTCGACTTCGCGTACTTCGATGCCAGCGACGGCATCAATGACGCCTACCTCGACCGCTGGTACTACCTGAACCGCATGCACATGGGCTACTGGCAGAAGATCAGCCGCTCGATCATCTACCAGACGAGCAACGGCACCGGTAGCGACCTGTGCTGGCACATCATCCCCCGCAGTGCCTCAGCCGACGGCCATGGCGACATCAAGGGCTACCTCGACGACCGCTGGCCGGGCATTCTGGGCATGGGCAACAACTGGATCAAGGCCGACATCGGCTGGTACTACTGGTTCCGCGACGTGCGGCCCGATCAGATCGAGTACGTCTGCGCCCGCGCCCTGGGCATTGACGGCAGCATCTCGCTGGAGACTTCAGTCAGCGCCACCGAGGCCCTGGCCCAGTCGCGCCAGATGTACGAGATGCTGGGCCGCTGGGAGCGCGCCCGGCGCGCCAATGTCTTCCCGCCCGCCGTCAAGGCGAAGCTGCTGGAGATGAAGCGTGACTTCAAGGTGTTCGAGGACGGCAAGGGCGGCTGGCAGCTCTACCGCGCCGCGTACGAGGAGCCGCGCGTGCTCGACGTGCTCAACGGCGTGGACAACGTGTTCACGGTCAACAACGACCTCGGCCAGCCCTGTGCGCTGGGCTTCGAGCTGGTGCGCCATGGCAAGGGGCAGCTCGTCGGCAACTACGACGATCCGCAGGCCAAGACCGTCGAGACCTTCGATGAGACGCAGCCGTACTACGCCTCGGAGACCAACCGCTTCGCTCCCTTCGTCGTCGGCGACAAGACCGAGATCACGCCGATGGGCATCGTCCGCCAGGGCACGACGTTCTCCTTCGGCCTCACCGAGGACGCTCGGGTGGGCGGCCACGCCCTGCAGATGAAGGCGACGAACAAGAGCGACGTGGCCGGCTGGACGGGCATCGGCCGCCGCTTCGCCGCGCCCCTGGACCTGCGGGGCTTCAAGGGCGCGGCCCTGTGGATCAAGGGCGACGCGGTCGGTGAGGTCATTCGCGTGCAGTTCCGCGACACCGCCGGCCGCAGCGCCGACATCCTGCCGGCCATCAACTACACCGGCTGGCGGCTGCACTTCGTCCCGCTGCCGACGACGGGCGGCTTCGACTGGAGCAAGGTCGAGTACCTCCTCTTCTACTTCAACAACATCCCGCCCGGCAAATCCGTGGATGTGACGCTGGATGACCTCAAGCTGCTTCCGGACCTGCACGACCCGCCCGGCACCGGCCGGCCGACGCTCACCGTGAACGAGCGCAACGTGCCCCTGCCGGACCTGCAACTGGGCCAGGCCATCAGCCACGAGGGCGTCGGCGGCGTGAAGCACTGGGCCGGCGGCTTCGCCCCGGCGACGCCGCTCAGGGTCCCGCCGGCCTCCCTGCAGCTTCAGCCGGGCGCGAACAAGGTCACAATCGGCTGGAGCGACCCGGCCGCCTTCCCCGGCAACCTACAGGTCCTCGTCTACCGCGTGTGGCCGATGGAGAAGTAGAGACGGCGGGATGGCGGGATGGCG
>JAJFUB010000155.1 GCA_021372615.1 bacterium
TGGGCTCGATCCCGATGGAGTCGAAGGCCCCGCTGACGAACCGCTGGGAGCATGGCGACCACACCAGCCTCTTCGTCAGCAGCTACTCCTTCGCCCCGGTCAAGCCCGTCAGCTGGCAGCGACGCGTGTTGTTCGTGGACAGGAGCTACTGGCTTCTGCAGGACGTGCTGACCGGCGAGCAGCCCGAGGCCGACGTCGAGCAGAACTTCCAGTTCGAGGCCGACATCAAGATCGAGTTCCAGGCGGGCGTCACGGTGGCCACGGCGCCCAACGGCGCGCGGCTGGCGCTGGTGCCGCTGGAGGGTGGCCTGAGCCCCAAGCTGACCGTCGGGGACAAGGAACCGCACGTCTCGTACTGGCCCGATGGCAAGCCCAAGACGGTGCTGGCCCGCGAGGACAACCGCGACCAGAAGCACGGGCGCGGCTGGACCGGCCGCAGCAGCGACAAGCTCATCCCAGCTCCAGCCGTCACGTATGTTGGCAAGGCGAAGCTCCCCGCGGCCCTCACTCTGGCGATCGTGCCGCTGGCGCCGGGGCAGACGCTGGAGCAGGTGCCGCAGATCACGCGCGCCGGCGACGTGTGGACGCTGCCGTGTAGCGGCGCCATTCATGGCGCCCCGGGCACGGATGGCACGGCGGGCGCGATGAATCGCGCCGCTACTGTGCGCTTTGAGACGACCGTAGACGGCTGTCGCGTCATCCCGTGAGTATGGGGGAGGCCCTCATGCCCAATCCCTGCCGCAGCTTCACTCACCGCGCCGCGCCATTGCACTGGCACGACGGCTTCCCGCTCGGTAATGGTGCGCTGGGGGTCATGCTCTGGGGCGATGGCGCCCCGCTGTGCCTCACGCTCGACCACGCCGATCTCTGGGACCTGCGCTGCAACACCGACTTCCTGGATCACCCCGACTACACGTACGCCGGGCTGCGGCGCCTCGTGGGCGAGGGGCGCCATGAGGAGGCCGCGGCGATCTTCGACGAGCGCTTCCGCCGCGACAACCCCGTGACGCCGACGAAGGTCCATATCGGCCGGGCGGAGCTACAGTTCGGGGCGGCGGAGCGCTACGAGTGTACGCTCGATCTTGACCGGGCCCTCGCGCATGGCGCGTTAGCCACGGCACAGGCGACGCACGAGCTGGAGGCCTTCGTCCACAGAGAGCGCTCCGTCCTTTGCCTGAAGCTCACCGACGCGCCGCCCGAGGCGGTCCTGACCGTGCGTCCGCTGTCGTCACTCTCCCCCGAGATGGCCGAACTCGGCTACCCCGACCCGTGCTTTGCCGACCATGGCGACGCGCGGGTGATGATGCAGGCCATCCCCGAGGGCTCGGCCTGCGCGGTGGCCTGGGCGGGGCGGGGCGACGCGCACTTCCTGGCCGTGGCCGTCGCCGACACGGCCGACACCGCGGCCGCGCAGGCTCTGGCCTCCCTGCGGGAGGCCCTGGCCGTCGGCTACGACGCCCTGCGGGCGGAGCACGTCGCGGGGTGGCAGGCCTTCTGGTCGGTCTCGACGGTGGCCCTGCCCGAGCCGCGCATGGAGTTCCTGTGGGCGTACGGGCTGTACCTGCTGGCCTCGTCGGCGCGGCGGGGGCACTTGCCGCCGGGCTTGCAGGGCGTCTGGGCCCCGGACGGACAGCCTTCGCCCTGGCGTGGCGACTACCACGCGGACATGAACGTGCAGGAGACGTTCTGGCCCGCAGGGGCGACTGGGCACCTGGAGCTGCTCGACCCCTGGTGTGACTTCATGCAGGACATACTGCCGGCAGTGCAGGCCCACACCCGCCGCATCTTCGGTACCGAGGGCAGCTTCTACCTGTGCTCGATGCACCCGCGCTATGTCCCCACGGCCGGCTGGTACACGGTCCAGTACGCCTGGAGCAACACCGGCTGGCTGGCGTGGCTGGTGTGGCTGCGGTGGCGTTACAGCCTCGACGCCGAATGGCTGCGCGCGACAGGCTACCCGCTCGTCGCCGAGTGCTTCCGCTTCTATCGGGCGAACCTGGAGGAGGGCCCCGACGGCCGGCTGCATGTGCCGCTGTCCACCAGCCCGGAGTTCAAGGAGAACAGCCCCGCCGCCTGGGGGCCCGACCCCAACATTGACCTCGCCCTCATCCGCCGCACCTGCGACTGGCTCATCGAGATGGAGCAAGCCCTGGGGATCAGCGATCTGACGCCGGACGCCCGGCGCATTCACGGGGCCCTCCCGCCCTATGCCCTCGGCAAGCCCGAGGTGCCGCTGGCCAGCGGCTTCGCGGCCGAGAAGATCCTCGCCCTGTGGCCGGGGCAGCTCCTGACCGAGTCCCATCGCCATCCCAGCCACCTCATGGCGATCCACCCGGCGATGGACCTGACGATTGAGGGCAACGACGAGGAGCGGCAGATCATCGCGGACAGCCTGACGCACTTCCTCGAACTGGGGCAGTACCGCTGGGCCGGGCACACGTATGCTCAGTGGATCAGCCTGGCCGCGTGTATCGGCCGGCGGGGCATGGCCTATGACGCCCTGCGGCAGTTCGCCGACCGCTGGATCGGCCCCAACGGCCTGCACTTCAACCGCGACTTCCAGCGCACCGGGGCCACGATGTTCACGGGCGATCCGGCCAGTGCGCCCTTCACGATGGAGAGCAACAACGCCGTCACGATGGGTATCTGCGACATGCTGCTGCAGGGCTGGAACGACCGGCTGCGGGTCTTCCCGGCGGTGCCGGACCAGTGGCCTGACGTGGCCTTTCGCAATCTCGTGGCCGAAGGGGCGTGGCAGGTGTCCGCGGTGCGGCTGGGGGGCTTGACGCAGTGGGTACTGGTCCGCGCGGGCGCCGACCGGCTGCTGCGCCTGAAGGACCCGTTCGACGGAGCCGAAGTGGAGATGGCCGGGGCCCGGCTCGAGCGCGATGGTGAGAATTGCGTCGGCCACCTCGCCGCCGGGCAGGGGGTGTTGCTGCGGCGGCGCGGCCGTAAGGTCCACTACGCCGCCGCGGCCGCCCGCGTGCGCCAGGGTGACCTCTCCCCGCTGGGCCTGCGCTAGCCGGTCAGTGGTTCTCGGCGCACATGTACCACATGTACCGGTGCGATCCGGTGAGGACCGACCGGCCGAACCACTTTGAGTGCCCATCCACGAAGGCGAAGTTCGCGCCGCCGTTGTGGCGGAAGTCTGGGTAGTAGTCGGACGGGTAGACCTGAACGCTGTCTGAGATGATGCCCGGAGTGGATGAGGGGACAGGCCGGCTGTCGGCAAAGGCAATATGCTCCGCGGGCAACTGGACGTCGGTCTCGGAGCAGCCCACGTATCCATCAACCCCGCGTCCCACGCCTGCGTGGGGGTAGCCAGCGGTCGCCAGCGCACTGGTGTTGTACCCGTAGCCCATGCAGCGATCAGCCACCCCTGCTGACGTTAGGCCCCCGCTCCACGATTGGGTCCGGGCGGACGGGCAGGTCCAGATCTGGATGTTCTTCACGTAGGGCAGGAGCACATGGGCGTACACCGTCTTGGGGTACCCCGTCCACAGGGCGGGGTAGACCGTGTCATAGTCGGTCGCGTACATGCCGAGCGCCAGAGCGATCTGTTTGAGGTTGCTCAGGCAACTGGTCTGACGTGCCTTCTCGCGTGCTCTAGCGAAAACCGGAAACAGAATGGCTGCCAGGATGGCGATGACGGCGATAACCACGAGCAACTCGATGAGGGTGAAGCCAGATCGTCGCATCGGGCCAACACCTCCCGCAGAGTGTATGGACACCGTGACTTTTCGTGGACGCCCCTCGGTTCTCCTGCCGCCCCAAAGGGATTCCCGGCGCTACGGGCGAAACTGCCCAGACTGACACTAGTCTGCTCCACAACGAGCGATCGCGAGGGACTTGACCATGGCCAAGAAGCAGGAGATTACCGTTGCACTTGTCGGCTACGGCGGGGCCTTCAACATGGGGCTGCACCACCGCAACTCCATGGAGGCGACAAAGCGGATGAAGGTGGTCGCGGTCTGCGACAAGGATGCCGCGCGCCTGACGACCGCCAAGGAGGAGCTCGGCGAGCAGACCGAGACCTTCACCGAGGTCTCGGCGCTCCTGAAGTGGGGCCGGTTCGACCTGGCGATCATCATCCTGCCGCACAACCTGCACGCGCCCGTCGCGATCCAGTGTCTCAAGGCCGGCAAGCATGTCATCACCGAGAAGCCGATGTGCCTCACGGTGAAGGAAGCCACGGCGATGATTGACGCCGCCGAGGCCTCCGGGGTCATGGTCTCGGTCTTCCACAACCGCCGCTGGGATGGCGACTTCCTGGCCCTGCGGCAGATCATCGAGAGCGGCCTGATCGGCAAGGTGTTCCAGGTGGAGATCTTCGCCGGCGGATGGTCGGCCCCACGCGGCTGGTGGCGTGATGACAAGGCCATCTCCGGCGGGCTGGGCTATGACTGGGGCGCGCACTTCATGTACTGGCTGCTGCAGATCGTCCCGGCCCCGATTGTGGATGTCACGGGCTTTTGCCGCAAGCTGGTCTGGCAGCAGATGACCAACGAGGACCAGATGCAGGCCATCATCCGCTTCGCCGATGGCACGGTGGCCGACTTCCAGCAGACGCAGATTGCCCGCGTGGGCAAGCCCAAGTGGCGCATCCTGGGCGACCGGGGCGGCGTGCTGTTCGCCGGCGACCACTGGCAGGTCAACACCGAGGTCAACGGCCTGGCCACCGAGATGAAGATCCCGTTCCTGCCGGGCGAGCACCACAAGTTCTACGAGAACATCGCGGCCCACATCCTCGATGGGGCCGAACTGATCGTCACTCCGCAGGACGCGCGGCGGGTCATCGGCGTCATCGAGTACGCCGAGCGCTCGTCCAAGGCAGGCAAGGCGATGAAGATACCGGGCGAGGGGTAGCGCGCCGTAGGAGGGGCCGGATAGTATCCGGCCCGCCGTTCGTTCACCCGTTGCTGCGTGCTACCCGCCACCAACGGCGGGCCGGCTGATAGCCGGCCCCTCCAGACCGCCGCCGCCCTGTCGCAGCATCTTGACTCGTGCCGAGTGAATCTGCTATTGTCGCTCCACCAGGAGCTTATGATGATCCGGTTGCCGTTCCTCAGTTCTCTCCAGGTTGTGCTGGCCGGCCGCGCGAGGCGTGGCTAGGCACAATCTGTGACGTGAACTTGAAGGCAAGCCGGTTGATTGCCGCCCGATGTTTGGGGTGGCTTTTTGGGTTTTGGGGATTAGGTTCTGGGCCTTGCGAACGTCCGGGGCCCGCGCACCAGGGCGGGGTGTCCGCCGCAGGAGGAGAGCAGCATGAAGAAGGTCGCGATATTCGGGGCTTCAGGCTATGGCGGGGTCGAGCTGGCGCGCATGGTCGTCGCGCACCCGCAGTTCGAGCTGGTCTACCTCGGCGGCCACTCCACCGCCGGCAAGACGCTCGGGGACATCTACGCTCACTTGCCGCAGATCGCCGACATGCCGATCCAGGAGCAGGACTACGCGACCGCGGCGGCCGTCGCCGACGTGATGGTCTTCGCCCTGCACCCCGGTGATGGCACGGCGATGGTCGCGCAGTCCGTCGCCGCCGGCAAGCCGACCCTCGACTTCTCCGCCGACTTCCGCCTGCAGAGCCAGGCGGAGTATGAGCGCTACTACGGTCCGCACCCGATGCCGGAGCTGGTCGGCAAGGCTGTGTACGGCCTGCCCGAGTTGCACCGCGAGGCCATCCGGCAGACCCACTTCGTTGCCGTGCCGGGGTGTTACCCGACCAGCGGCACGCTCGCGCTAGCCCCGGCCGTCGCGAAGGCGATCGTGGACCCCAAGACGCTGATCGTGGACTCGCTGTCGGGCGTCTCAGGCGCGGGGCGCAAGCTCGCGCTCAGCAGCCACTTCTCCGAGACCAACGAGAGCCTGACCGCCTACAAGGTCGCCAGCCATCGCCACACGCCGGAGATGAACCAGGAGCTGTCCTTCGCCAGCGGCGGGAGCACGGGGATCAAGGTGACCTTCACCCCCCACCTCGTCCCGATCACGCGGGGCATCCTGACCACCGCCTACGGCAGCCTGACCGGTGAGATGAGCGTCCAGGACCTCCACGCCCTCTACGCCGAGTTCTACGCCGGGGAGCCGTGCGTGCGGGTGCTGCCGCTGGGGCAACTGCCGAACACGAAGGCTGTGTCGGGCACGAACCGCTGCGATATCGGCGTCGCCGTGGACGCCGACTGCGGCCGGCTCATCGCCGTGGCGGCGATTGACAACCTCATCAAGGGACTCTCGGGCGCGGCGCTCCAGTGCATGAACCTGATGTGCGGCTATGGCGAGACGCTGGGCCTGCCGATGATGGCGATGTGGCCGTAGAGGCCGTAGGAGCGCCGGCATCCTGCCGGCAAAGCCGTGGCCGTCAGAGTCGTGGCCGGCGAGACGCCGGCACTGGAGCGCGAAAGGGCTGCGCATGTCCATCCAGTATGAGAGCAACGGCGAGCTGACTGCGCAGGAAGTGTGCGACCTCACCGTCGCGGTCGGGTGGAACAACCCGGCGAAGGCGGGGATGGACCTGCTGCAGCGCGTATGGGATGAGGCGGCCTGCAAGGTCACGGCGCGCGCCGACGACGGGCGGTTGGTGGGGATGTGCCGCGCGTATTGGGACGGCGGCTTCACCGCTACCATCGTCAGTGTTATCGTCCACCCGGACCTGCAGGGCCAGGGCATTGGCCGACAGATGGTGGCCCTGCTGATGGAGCAGATTGAGCAACTCGGCGTGTACCGCGTGACGCTCAACGCCGCGCAAGGCAAAGAGCGGTTCTACGAGCAGTTCGGCTTCAGGACGCGCGAGCATGTGACGCCGATGATCATGCACACCGACCGACGCGAGGAGCGTGAGTGTCCATGTTGTTCGAGATCATAGAGGGTGGCGTCCTGGCCGCGCAGGGCTTCACGGCAGCGGCGACGTGCGCCGGGATCAAGCAGGACGGCATACTGGACATGGTGCTGATCAAGTCCGACCGGCCCGCGGCTGCGGCGACGACGCTGACCCAGAACGTCTTCCGCGCTGCGCCGACATTCGTGACCGAAGCGGCCGTCGCCAACGGCGTGGCCCAGGCCATCGTCGTCAACAGCGGCAACGCCAACTGCGCCACGGGTTCCGAGGGCCTCGCCAACGCCAAGCGCATGGGCGACCTGGCGGCCGAGCTGACAGGCGTCGCTCCCGAGGACACCATCGTCTGCTCGACCGGCCGCATCGGCGTGCAACTCCCGATGGCCAAGGTCGAGGCGGGCATCCGCACCCTCGCGGGCGAACTGTCGCGCGAGGACCCGGTGAAGATCGCCCGGGGCATCCTCACCACCGACACGGTGGAGAAGATCAGCACGACCCGCTTCACCGTCCCGGCCGCCAGTGCCGGGACCGCCGGTCCTGGCCCCGCCGCCCCGGCCGCCAGCGCCGGCCCCGCAATTCCGGCCGCCAGCGCCGGCCCCGCAATTCCGGCCGCTGATGCCGGCCCCGCCTTTCCGGCCACCAGTGCCGGCGTCTCGCCGGCCCAGGTCCATCTCGGCGCCATCTGCAAGGGCGCGGGCATGATCTGCCCGAACATGGCCACGATGCTCTGCTTCATCACCACCGACCTGGCGATTGACGCCGGCCTGCTGAAGACGACGTTGCAGGAAGCCGTCAAGTACAGCTTCAACTGCATCAGCGTAGATGGCGACATGAGCACCAACGACACGGTCGCCATCCTGGCCAACGGCGCGGCGAGGAACGCGCCGCTGACCTCCACGAGCGACGAGGGCTACGAGGCCTTCCGCGCGGCGCTCGGGCATGTGACCAAGGACCTCGCCCAGCAGATCGTGCGCGACGGTGAGGAGGTCAGCAAGTTCCTGGAGATCGTCGTGCAGGGCGCGCCGGACTACGACATGGCGCACGCGCTGGCCCACCAGGTCGCCGGCTACCTGCTCTTCCAGACCTGCCTGTACGGCGGGGACTTCAACTGGGGCCGCGTGGCCGCCGCGCTCGGGTCGAGCATGCTACCCTTCGACCCCGGCCAGATGAGCATCGTGTGGCAGGACATCCTGTGCTGGAACGACGGGGAGCCGCAGCCCTTCGACAAGGCCGCCGCCGAGGCGAAGCTGCAGGAGGGCGACCAGCGTCTCGTGATTGACCTCAAGAGCGGCGACGCCGTCTGCACGTACTGGACCAATGACATTACGCCGGAGTACGTGACGTTCAACGCACATTAGGTCTGGTACGCCCGACACTCCTGTCGGGCGCGCGGCGATTGAGTCGCCCGACAAGAGTGTCGGGCGTACCAACGGGAGGCACCATGCTCGACGATAGCTACCGCGAACGGATGCACATCCTGTCCGAGGCGCTGCCATACATCCGGCAGTGGCAGGACAAGACCATCGTCGTCAAGTATGGCGGCGCGGCGATGGATGACCCCGTGTTGCGCAACTCGGTCGCCAAGGACCTGGCGCTGCTGCACTATGTCGGCATTCGCGTCGTCGTCGTGCATGGCGGCGGGCCGCAGGTGTCGGACATGATGAAGCGGCTGGGCCTGGAGCCCAAGTTCGTCGGCGGCCTGCGCGTCACCGACCCCGAGACGATGGAAGTCGCGCAGATGGTGCTGATCGGCACCGTGAACAAGGAGCTCGTCTCGCTCATCCAGACCCACGGCGGCAAGGCCGTCGGCCTGTCGGGCAAGGACGCCGGGCTGATCCAGGCCTGCAAGCTCAAGTGCGACGAGGGCGACCTGGGCGCCGTCGGCGACATCGTGGATGTGGACACGGGCGTGGTGGACACGCTCACTGACGCCGGCTACGTGGTCGTCATCTCCACCATCGGCATCGGTGAGGAGGGCGAGAGCTACAACATCAACGCCGACACGGCCGCGGGGGCGGTGGCCACGGCGCTCGGGGCCGAGAAGCTCATCGTGCTCAGCGACATCCCCGGCCTGCTGGATGACGTGAAGGATGAGAACTCGCTCATCAGCCAGCTCACGCCTGAGCAGGCGCGGGAACTCGTGGCCCAGGGCAAGGTCAGCAAGGGCATGATCCCCAAGCTCGAGTCTTGCCTGCTGGCCATCGAAGGCGGGGTCCCCAGGGCGCACATGATTGACGGCCGCCTGCCGCACAGCATGTTGATCGAGCTGTTCACGGACGCCGGGATTGGGACGATGATCGAGAAGTAGCGCCGGCCCCTTCGGGGCGCCGAAGGGATGGGGGGAAAGGGGAAGCGGACCGTGGGCTCCCGCCCACGGCTACGTACGTCGGGCCCTTCGGGCCCCGTCGTCAGCCGTCCCTACCGTCAGTTGTCCGTACCGTCAGTTGTCCGGGCCATTAGTCGTCCGGATCGTTGGTTGCTCATGTCGTTGGTTGTTCGGGACGTTTGCCGTTGGCCGTTCGTTGTTGGCCGTTCGTTGTTGGCCGTTCGCTGTTGGCCGTTCGCGCCGAAGGCGCCGCCGTATGTAGCCGGCGGCGGAAGCCGCCGGTCAGCGACCGCGTAGGCCTCGCGCGCCCCGCAGGGGCCGGCGACATCGGCACGCCGCATCGCCCATCCGCCGCGAAGGGCGGCAATGCCATCCGAGGATCATGCCATGACCAACGCTGAAACCGTCGCGCTCACCGATCAGTACATCATGAAGACCTACGGTCGCCTGCCGATCGCCTTCGTCAAGGGCGAGGGCTGCCGCCTGTGGGATGCCGACGGGAAGGAGTACCTGGACTTCCTGGCGGGCATCGCGGTGCTCGGCACGGGCCACTGCCATCCCAAGGTCGTCGCGGCCATCCGCGAGCAGGCCGGGCAGATCATGCACACCTCGAACCTGTTCCAGATCGCGCCACAGGCCGAGCTGGCGAAGCTGCTCGTGGACAACTCCTGCGCCGACAAGGCCTTTTTCTGCAACAGCGGTGCGGAGGCCAACGAGACCGCCATCAAGCTCGCGCGCAAGTGGGCCGGGTTGCACCTGGCCGAGGGGCAGCGGACGATCATCACGGCCCTGAACTCCTTCCACGGGCGGACGCTCGCCGCTGTCACAGCCACGGGGCAGCCGAAGTACCACAAGCCTTTCGCGCCGCTCCCCGGCGGCTTTGACTATGTGCCTTACAATGATCTCGCCGCCCTGCAGGCCAAGGTGGATGACACGGTCTGTGCCATCATGCTCGAGCCCATCATCGCCGAGGGCGGCGTGCTCGTGCCCTCCGTCGAGTACATGCAGGGCGTGCGGGAGCTGTGCGACGCCCGGGGCCTCCTGCTGATCCTCGACGAAGTCCAGACCGGCCTGGGCCGGACTGGCAAGCTGTTCGGCTACGAGCACTTCGGCCTCGAGCCGGACATCTTCACGCTCGCCAAGACGCTCGGCGGCGGCTTCCCCATCGGCGCGTGCCTGGCCAAGGACGCCGTGGCGTCGGCCTTCGAGCCCGGAAACCATGCCTCGACCTTCGGCGGCAACCACCTCGCGTGCGCCGCGGGAATCGCGGCGGTGTCCGTCATCCTGGACGAGGACCTGAGCGGGCACGCCGCGGCCATGGGGGCATTCCTGGCCGAGCAACTGCTGGCGCTCAAGAGCGAGGTGCCGCTGGTCGCGGGCGTACGGGGCAAGGGGCTGCTGCTGGGGCTGGAGCTGTCCGAACCGAAGGGGACGCAGCTCGAGGCCGCCTGTCGCGAGCGCGGCCTGATCGTCAACAAGCTGCAGGACCAGCTCCTGCGGCTGGCGCCGCCCCTGGTGCTGACGCAGGCCGAAGCGGAAGAGGCGCTGGGGATTCTGAAGGACGCGATGCTGGCGGTCTAGAGGCTCCGTAGCGCGTGGGGACACGCGTGCCGAGACTAGGGCACCAGCAGCACGTTGAGGTTGGGCAGTGACAGCGCAGGGCGGATGCTGTCCAGCGGGCGCGAGAACCAGCCCTTCGGCGGCGCCGGCAACACCATCAGCGCATCGTTCCACGTCAGGGCCGCCGTCTGCAGCGCCTCCGGTCCGGCGGCCAGCACCGGCAGCACATCCCCTTCCACATGGTAGGCGCGCAGATCGAAACGGGCTTCGTCCGCCGCGGCGGCCGGCTCCGTGCTCCCCTCCCCCAGGGCCGCGACGTTGAGCGTCATGTTCTGCAGGTGGGCGATCTCTCCGGCCAGGGCCAGGGCCCGTCCCCCCACCGAAGTCGGCTCGTAGACCAGCGTCAGGCTCTTGATCTCGTGGTACTCGCGCGCAGCGAGCAGCAGCGGGGCCGGCATCCGCGTGGCGATCTGCCGGGCCACCCGCCCGAGCGACGGCTCGGCCGACGACGGGGTGTCGTCGTGACGCCCGATGACCACCAGCCCGGCCCGTCGCGCCAGGTCTGACAGGCGGCTGCCGGCATCGCCGTAGAGGTGGCTGAAGGTGCACTGCAGCCGCTCCTCGCGGCACCGCTCCGCGAGGTCAGCGAAGACGGAGGGGGCCTCCGAGGGGTCTTCAGGCGAGAGGGCGGCGGTGTCGGGTAGCACGGGAGGATAGGCGTCGGCTGAGATCTCGCTGGGCACCGGCACGCTGGCCTGCGCCGCCATCGGCTCGATGTAGGCCAGATGCAGGCGCGCCTGCGCGGCCTGGGCCAGGCCCACCGCCAGCCGGAAGGCAACCTCGGACCCGCGTTGCCGGCTATAGCCCACCAGGATGTTCTTGATCATCCGGCTTCTCCGAAGGGGAGGCGATGTCGTCGGCCGCCGGCTCGGCGACGGGGGTCTCTTCTGGGCCTTCCGCGGCCACCGGGGCCATGTCGGAGGTGTCATCACCGGCCGCCGGCTCTTCCGCCGGCAGCTCGGGGTGGAACTCGCTGACTGTCTCTGCCGCCACGGCGGCGCTCTCCTCGGGCTCCGCCTCCGGGGTGATCTCCTCCCCGGCCAGCCCGGCCGCCTCAGCCACTTCACGGGGCACCGCGAAGCCCACCATGCCGCGCTTGGCCAGCGTCTGCAGGTATTGCGTCAGCGACACCTCGACCTCGCGACGGTTCAGCTTGTACTCGTTGACCAACTCGCCGACGATGTCGCTCACGGTGTGGTCGCCGTCGCACAGGCCCCACACGAAGGAACCGACCTCGTCCAGTTGCACGGGCTTGGACTGCGGGACGGAGAAAAGGAACCCGAGTACGCCGCCCATCCAGTCCTTGCGGCGCGGCAACTCGATGGTGACCAGGCCCTCCTCCCTCTCGCTCACCTGCAGCGCGGGGTTCCGCACCGGCCAGGCCTGCATGGCCTGCTCGCGCGTCAGCGCGGGGCCGTTCTTCTTGAGCTTCAGGCTCAGCAGGATGCGGTCGAGGGTGTTGGGGGCCTGTGCGGACATAGGGTCTCTTCCTGGTCGTGGTGTGCCTAAGGCAGCGGGAATCTGGGCAGGCGCGGGAGTGAGCCGTCCTCGCCTCGTCGGAGCGTCAGTTCGCAGACTTCGGGCCGGCACAGAAAGCGGGCGCGGATACCGGCGCCCACGCCTCGCGTCACGTGACAGATCGTGCGGCCGACCGCGAACAGGCCGGCGGCACGGCGCCGATCGCGCCACACCGGCGCCCAGGGGCTGCCGAGGCCCGGCAGGCGCAACTGGCCGCCATGGGTATGGCCGCACAGCACCAGGTCGGCCCAGTCGCTACGCGGATCGTCCAGCAAGTCCGGCGAGTGCACCAGGAGCAGGCGCAGGTCGCCATCGGGCGGGTCGTCCCCAGGCAGCGCCCGGCCGAGGTCGTCCCACCCGCACGACGGGTCGCCGACACCCACGATGCGGACGCACCGCCCGCCGACAGTCATCTCCACGGACTCGTTCTGCAGCACCGTGAAGCCCACTGCAGTGACTTCCTGCCGCCACTGCGCGGGGCTGAGGCGGACGTCCGGCGGACCGTCGAACTCGCTCTCCATCATCTTGTCATGGTCGTGGTTCCCCATGACCACGAAGGCCGGCGCGGCGGCGAGGGGCTGCAGCAAGCGCACCGCCGAGCCAATGTGCCGCGAGCCCTGCCCCAGGTCGCCGGTGAGGCAGACCAGGTCGGGCTCCAGCGCCAGCGCCATCCGCACGGCTCGTCGGGCCATCTCCCGGGGGAAGGGATGGCGCTCGCTCTTGACGTGCAGGTCGGCCAGGTGGGCCAGGCGCAGGCCGTCCAACTCCGCCGGCAGATCGGGGAGGCAGACGGTGCGCCGCGTCAGCTGCAGCCGGTAGGGCTCGACGAAGTAGGAATAGACGGCGAAGGCGACCAGCAGGCCGTCCAGCAGCCAGAGCAGGGCAGCGGTCACGTTTCCTCGTCCGGTGTTGAACTGTCGGCCGGGGGCGGAGCGGCAGACGGCGCCTTATCCTCCAGCGGCTGCAGCACCGCGCGCAAGCGCATGTAGCCGATTATCAGCAGCGCCACCGCCGCCAGCAGCGCGATCACCTGGCGCGGCTGCAACCCCAGCCACACGCCGCCGGCAGTCGGGCTGCCGCCGATGACCGGGCCGCCGCTGAGCACGCGGAGTGCCAGCAGCAGCGCGATCAGCCCCAGGACGAGCAGCCACACGGCCACGAGCGTCTGCTGCCGCCGCCGGGGGGGCAGTCCGGCCTGCACCATCTTGGCGTAGGCCAGGAAGCTCACCAGCCCCAGGGCCATGAGGACCGCCACGAACATGGCGATGGCTTCGTTGATGGGAATGTCAGTCATGGGTTTCTCCCCCACCTCGGCCGCTACCCGCAGCGTCAGCGCGTCGTGATGGTCGCCGCCGTCCCCTCCTGGCGCAGCCGGTCGCGCATGCGCTCAGCGTCCGCGCGGTCATCGAAGCTGGCGACGACCACGCGGTGGAAGGTCTCACCATTGCGCGTGATGTCCACGATGCGCGCCTCGTAACCGCGGCCTGCCAGCCTCTCTGCCTCGCGGCGGGCGTTGGCCGCGTCGCGGTAGGAGCTGGCGACGACGGAGTACTGCCCGCCGGCGACACCGCCCGTGCCGTTGGCGTCGGCGCCGTTCAGTGGCTTGTCATCGGCGCCGGTGCTGTCGTCCTCGTTGTCCTGGTCGCCCTGCTTGTGCAGCTCCGCGGCGTCCTGCGGGTACATCTGCTCGATCTCGCTCTTCTCGGCGTCGTTGGGCGCTCGCTGCTGCATCTTGACGACCGCCTGGGACGGGGGCTCCACCTTGGTGGGGCCCATCTCCGAGTCCTCGTCCGGCTTGTCGCCGGGCGTCTTGAGCACGATCTGCGGCCCGGGTTGGGCGGCCTTCGAGCGAGCCATCAGGCCGCCGACCCAGTACTTGGCGGCCACAAAGGCCAACCCACTGAGAACGACTGCCAGGACCGCGACCATCGCCCAGAAGGTCACGACCTCACGAATCCGGGAGCTGCGATGTATTCTGCGTCTCATGCCCGGCCTCCGGCCCTGCTGGCGTCTTGCCGACACCATTCTACATGCAACCCCACCCTCAATCAAGCGCAGATGGCCTCCCGGGAGGTTCCCCGCCGCCGCCCGGCGAAGAACCGCCGACACCAGTGGAGGTGTCGCAGCATGGCAAGCGTTCTGACGCAAGAGGATCTTCTGCGGAAGGCCCAGGCGTACCTGAAGTCACACTACGGTGAAGACACGGTGCGCATGGACGTACTGAGCGACAACGTCACCGACGGCAACGGCGCGCTGACCGTCGAGTGCACCGTGAGCGTAGGGGGGTCGCATTCCGACTGGCGCAAGACGTTCACCTTCCGCGACGGTCGCGTGGTCAACATGACCTGGCGCCACCTCGGGTAGGGCAAGAGAGAAGACAGAAGAAGGAAGACGGAATGACGGCGTAGGCCTCGAGCCTTGCGCCGTCATTCATCATTCAGCATTCTGCGTTCGTCATTTCCCCTCAAACCCTCTCGTCTTGCTCGACGTCGGCTTGACGATCTCCAACGCGGCCACGTCCCAGGCCTCAAGGTGCAGGTCCAGGCGGGTCCGGTTCTTGCCGGGGAAGTCCGACATGGTCAGGCCGCTGCCGATGTCGGTGACCACGGTGCCCATCGGGAACACCTCGGGGAAGGTCACCCGGATGCGGCGGGCTTGGCCAGTGTCGTTGATGACGGCCAGCCGTTCGCCATACCAGCGGGCGCAGAGGCGGGGATCGCGCGGGTAGATCTCCCCCTCGAAGTCGCGTGGGGGCACGGCCGGCAGCGCCCGGTAGGCGCGGATGAAGCGCCGCAGGTCCAACTCGTGCCCGATGCTGCCGGCGTACCAGTTGTAGAGGGTGAGGTTCACCGGGTTGTGCACCCGCAACGTGTACGTCAGGGGCTCAAAGAAGGCACGGCCAGGCCCCGCGGATGGGCCGACCCGGAAGCCCTTGGGGTGCTGGGGCAGCTCCCAGTATACGAAGTACAGCTCGGTCTCGGTCCCTTCGGCCGTCTGGTAGAAGTCGGCCTGCGCCTCATCATACTGCCACGTCTTGTTGGCCTCCTGCCCGAAGTACCGGTCCGCTCCCACCAGCAGGCAGCGGGTGAAGCGTAGCCCCTTCTCCTGGGTATACAGGCGCGGGTCATAGCCATGGCCCCGCACGACCTCCAGCGGCGACCGCCCACGCTCCTGCCAGAAGTTGAAGTAGCCGGGGAAGTTGTCGGGCAGGATGGTCTTGACGAGCAGGTCTTCCTTGCCCCGCGAGGTGACCAGGTCGCGCGTCTTGAGCCAGAAGTCGCGCGTGGCCTGGCAGCGCCAGTCCATCCACTGCGTCCAGCGGTCCGGCTGGGCACGCAGCCACTCATGGCGGCTGGGCGTGTCGCCCGCCGTCCCCCCGACGGTGACTCCCACCGCCTTCTCGAACTGGGCGATGTCCCACTCGCTGTAGCCGGCGTCCTCGGCCGGATGGCCCGGGCTGTCGCCCGAGTAGCACGTGCCCATCTTGCCGTCCACCTTGAACGCCACCATCGGCACTGCCTTGCTGTGGAGCGTCCGCTCCAGAAACTCGGACATGAAGCCCCGCAGGTGGGCCTGCACCTCGGGCCGCAGCGGGTCGGGCACCTTGCCGAAGTACTTGCGCACGCTCTTGCCGTCACGATCGAGCTGGAAGCTGTCGGCGGTGAAGTCCGCGAACTGGTCGTAGAAGGCCATGCCGTCGAGGGCCGGGATGATCTGCATGCCTCGCTCTTCGGCCAGCGGCAGCAGGTCGTCGAAGACGTCGTACTTGGCCCCGTTGGGCAGCGCGCCGCCGTTGTAGAAGCACTTCATGCCAAAGCTCACGGGGTGGAACTCCAGCCGGTTCATCCCCATGAACTTCATGTAGTCAAAGAGGCTGAGGAGCGAGGCCCGCCGCTGCTGCTCCCCCACTCCCGAGAAGCCCCACTGGGTGTACAGGAAGCTGTGCTCGGGGAAGAACAGTGAGACGCTGCGGCTCGGCTGCTTGTCGGGCAGCGGGATCGGGTTGTACAGCGCCGCCTCGTCGTCCATGACCTCAAACACCGACAGGCGCGACACCGCCGCTCCCGCGTCGGGGGAGCCGGTGCGGTCCCGCCCCGAACTCGTCACCGTCACCTCGCAGGCGTTGCTCTTGGGGTAGAAGACCATGCAGTGGCGGAGCGTGCTGCGGTCGCATGGGTACTCGCGGCCGGTGTAGACGGTCGAGAGATTGATGAGGCGCGTGTCACCAGAGCCCCCGCTGGCCAGGTGGGGGGCCAGTTGGCTGCCGGCGGCGGCATCAATGGCGATCTCGGTGTAGCGCTCCCGGTCGTTGGGCAGCTCGGCCACGAGCACGTGCATCTTCGGCAGGGGCGTGTTCGCCAGCGTGTAGGCAAAGCCCGGCAGGCAGCGTCGCATGGTGCCATAGACGTTCACCTGCTGCTCCACCGTGTCCGGCGCGCCGGTGATCCGGAAGCGCTGGCCGGGCAGCAGCTCCGCCACGGTGGAGGCGCCCCACTCACGGAAGTGGTGGTCCTGCGTCCCGCAGTCCACAATGTCCAGCAGGCGGCAGGGGATGGCGTCATGCATCATGCCGCTGCGGATCAGCGCACAGGCCTTGGCGCGCCCCTCCTCGTCGTTCACATAGAAGACGCCGTCATAGAGGAAGCCCTCGCCCTGCACCGCCGGCGGGAAAGGCTTGCCGTCGCGCCGTGGCTGGCCATCGGCGGTGACGGTGTAGGTGTGCCCGACGCGCGTCGTCACCGCCGGCTGTACATGGATGCTCGCCACGGCGGCGGGGGCGGACGGGCCCGCCACGGCCCCCTCGAACTGCACCGTGAGCGTGTGGGAGCCCGGTCGGACCCGCAGGTACGTGGGGATGGCGGCGCTGACCGGCCGCAGGCCCAGCGGCTTGTTCGCGTCCCACTTGGCCGCCGGCGGCTCGGCCGACAGACGCGCGATCTCCACGCCATCCACCAGCACCAGCAGGGGGTAGTCCCGGGTCAGCGGCTGGAGCGCCTGCGCCTCGACCTGCAGGCTGAAGGGGGTGCCGATCCTCACGGTCTTGGGCGCGGTCACCTTCGTGACCGCAAGCTGCTCGAGGGGCAGGCCCTGCATCAGGGCCGCCATGTGGGCGGCTTCCAGGGGCATGTCATACAGGCGCAGGTCGTCGAAGACCGCGTCGCCGGTGCCCTGGCCGCTCCAGTCGCCGCCGATGTTGAAGGTCGGCCAGGAGTGGGGCTCATACGTGGCCTCGCGGCGCACGACACACTGGCCGTCCACAAACAGGGCCAGACCCGTCGCGGCATCCCAGCTGGCGCCAATGTGATGCCACTCCCCCGCCTTCCAGTGGCTTACATCCACCGTGAGGTACGGGTCGGCCGGGGAACGCAGATCGAGCCGCAACTGTCCCGTGCTCCACTTCCATAGATACAGCGTGTTCTGCAGCTTGTCGTTGAAGTCGGAGGCATCCGCCAGCAGCGCGTGGTTCTTGCCGTCGTCGCCGTCCCAGTTGGGCTTCACCCAGCAGGCCACCGCTCCATGGGTCTTGTCCAGCAGCCCCTTGGAGGGGAAGGTCAGGAAGCTGCCGGCGGGCAGGGAGATGGCCTGGCCGCTCTTGCCTGCGGCGAAGCTGAACGGGCCGGAGGTGCTCAGGGGCTTGGCGCCCGGACTGCCGGCGACATCCCCGTCAAAGGGCAGGTGGAGTGTGGGGCCGAAGGCGAAGCAGGTGCTGCACAGGAGCAGCAGGCCGAGGGGCGGAATGCGCGACATGGGTGATCCCTCCGGTTGTGGTGCAGATCTGGCGGCGGCTGTTCGGAGCGAACAGTGAGGGGCAACACGCTCCTTATACCACCCCCCGGCCTTTCCTGCAAGGCAGGAACCACAGGGGTGGGAAGGGCCTCTAACACGCGAATGTGAGACTTCAGGAGGCTTCCGATGAACCGCACGACGCTGACGCTGGTCCTGCTGGCGACGCTGGTCGGCCTGGCTGCCGGAGTGCTGCTGACCGGGACGCAGGGCCTGGCTTTCGCCCAGGACGACAAGCCCAAGGAGCAGCCGGTGGACATCGCCGCGATCACCCAGCCCGTGCCGGTGGTGGCCGCCATGCCCTACCAGACGCAGACGGACTACGAGCAGGACCCGTTTGAGACCACCAAGCTGCGGCGAACCACCATGCAGGTGCGCCGGGTCCTGCTGGTGCATCAAGACGGGACGCTTGAGGTGAAGGAGACGCCGTAGGGACGCCGGCCGTCTCGTCGGCTGTCTCCGCGCCCTGGACTGCCGCGCGCGCAGCGGGGCAGTGAACGCACCTTGGCAGATGAGCGGCCCTCCCGTTCGGAGAGGCCCAACCCGCACACGAGCCGCACCCGAGACCCCACGCGCCCGTGTGGCCCAGGAGGGGATCAGAGACATGTTTGCGCAAGCAGCAGAGGTCCTGAGGTTCGTTGAGGCTGAAGGCATCCGGATGGTTGATCTGAAGATCTGCGATCTGCCCGGTAGGTGGCACCACGTCACCTTGCCCGCCGCCCGGCTTACCGCCGAGGTGCTCGCACATGGCGTCGGCATAGACACCTCCAGCTACCCGGGCTACAAGGCGGTCGAGGCCGGCGACATGCGGGTGGTCCCCGATCTCAGCACCGGCATGCTCGACCCGTTCTGTGCGGCGAAGACGTTGAGCTTCATCTGCAGCATCGTGGAGCCCATCAGTGGCAAGCCGTACGGGCGGGATCCGCGCGGTGTCGCCGTGCATGCCCGGGAGTACTTCTCACAGATCGTCAGCCCGGGGGAGCCGCTGTTCTCACCCGAACTCGAGTTCTACGTCTTCTCGAATGTGCAGTACACCTCCGAGATGAACGCCGCCGGCTACATGGTGGACTCGCAGGAGGCGCCCTGGAACCGCGGGGCTGACGAGGCGCCGAACCTGGGGCACAAGATCCCGGCGCACGGGGGCTACCATGCAGCGCCGCCGCGCGACCAGCTCCATGACCTGCGCACCACCATGCTCCTGGCCATCGAGGAGGCCGGGGTGCCGGGCCATTACCACCACCACGAGGTGGGGGCGCCGGGGCAGGTGGAGATCGAGGTCGGCCTGGGGCCGCTGCTGGACATGGCCGACGGCGTCATGAAGATGAAGCATATCGTGCGGAACGTGGCCCACCAGGCGGGGCTGTCCGCCACCTTCATGCCCAAGCCGATGTTCGGTGAGGCGGGCAACGGCATGCACGTGCACCAGTACGTGAGCCACGCGGGCAAGTCGCTCTTCTGGGACTCGGGCCCTGCCTATGCCCACCTCAGCCCCCTGGCCCTCCACTGGGTGGCGGGCCTCCTGCAGCACGCCCCGGCGCTCCTGGCGCTGTGCAGCCCCAGCACCAACTCCTACCGCCGCCTGGTCCCCGGATATGAGGCGCCCATCAGTTGCTTCTATGGCCTGTCCAACCGGACGGCGGCCATCCGGGTCCCGGCCTATGCGGTCAACGAGCGGGAGAACCGCATCGAGTTCCGTCCCCCGGATGCCACCTGCAACCCGTACCTGTGCCTGGCGGCCATGACCATGGCCGGCCTCGACGGCGTTCGCCAGGCCCTCGACCCCGCCGCCCTGGGCTTCGGCCCCTTCGATACGGACGTCGTGAAGATGGCCCCGGACGAGCGGGCACGCATCGCCCAGTTGCCGACCTCACTGGATGGTGCACTGTCCGCACTGGAGGCCGACCACGAGTTCCTGCTGGCGGGCGGCGTGTTCACCGAGGACATCATCTGCGCCTGGATCGCCCTCAAGCGAGCCGAGAGCGCCGAGGTGAACCTGCGCCCCCATCCGCAGGAGTATGTACTATACTATGATCTCTGAGATATCGTTGGAGGTTCGGCCATGGCCAAGATCGAGGTTCCGTTTGACCGGCACATTCCGCTGCTGCTGCAGTCGCTGTCCGGCGAAGGCGCCCTGCTGGTGTCGAGTGACAAGGAGGGCCGGCCCAACGCCATGACGATCGGCTGGGCCCAGATCGGCATCATCTGGGGCCGCCGCATCATGAGCGTCATGGTTCGCCCCTCGCGCTACACCTACCAGTGCCTTGAGGTCAGCCGCGACTTCACGGTCTGCGTGCCCTACCCCGACCAGACCGATGAGGTGATGTTCTGCGGCACGCAGAGCGGTCGCGATCACGACAAGTTCGCCGAGTGCGGCTTCACCGCCGTGCCGTCCGATGGCCTCAAAGCCCCCTACATTGACGAGTGTGGCGTGTGCTATCAGTGTCAGGTCGTCAACCACGCCGACTTCGTGCCCGAGCACATCATGCCCGACATCTGCAGCCAGTGCTACGGCAGCGGCGACTACCACCGCATCTACTTCGGGCAGATCCTGAAGGTCGTGGCGGATGAGGACGTGGCGGCGCGGATGAGGTAGGCAGCAGGATGCTTGGCTACTGATGTCGAAAAAGCGCCTCATCAGGCGCGGATATGCTGGTGCGGGGAGGTGTCATGATACGGCAGCCGACGCGCACAGGTGTTCCTGCGGCTGTTGTGCTGTGCCTGGGTCTGGCCGCGACGGCGGCGTTCGCCGACGGCCCGACGCTAGCGCTCAGCGACTTCAGCCTGAAGTTCCTCTCGCTCACCCAGGCCCACGTGAAAGGGACGGTCACGTGCCAGGGCCTGAAGTGGCCTGACTTCGACGGACCGCAGACCAACGACCTCGAAGTCGGCATCGAGGTCGCCTACCCCGGGAAGACCTTCCCCGTGCTCGTGGACTGGGGCGACAGCCAGTCCTATGGCCGGAATACGCCGCGCGTCTACACGGCCTATTCCGGCGACCAGAAGATCGCCCCCGGTACGCCCTATAGAACCATGGCAGCAGGCCTCACGCCGCTGGAGGTAATGGACCACCTCCTGTACTACGCCGGGCAGGAGCGAGTTGGTTCGCCCGGGGACGACGGCCGTCCTTTCAGCTTCGACAAGACGATGGACTTCAGCCTGCTCGGCAAGCCTCCCGAGCGCTACCGTGTGCTCGTGCGGCTCGAGCAGAGCTGCCAGACAGGCTACGCCCACTCACAGCACCCCTTTGTGTGGATCGTGTACGGGCCGTTCCGCTGGGGCCAGGCTCCGCCGCTGCCCGGGCCGCTGACGGCCGGGGTGCGCAAGCAGGCACACTTCACGGGCGGGAGCACCGCGACCGGCGTGACAACCGGCCCGGGCGGCGCCACGGGCACGGGCGGCACGGCTGCCAGCGCGGGCGCCCTGTCAAGCGGTCCGTCCTCCGCCACGGGGATGCGCCTGGTCATCGGCGGCAAGCCCTACACCGGCCCGGCGCCGCGGGTCATCAAGGGCGCGACGATGGTGCCGA
>JAJFUB010000156.1 GCA_021372615.1 bacterium
TCGCACACGACGCGACACCCGCCGCCCTACCTTCCAACGCGGAGCCTCCCATGATCATTGACTTCCATGCCCACACCTGGGCGCGTGACGATGCTGAGGAGATGATGGCCCGCGAGGCCCAGCGCCACGGCGTGGACCGCATCTGCATCAGCGGCCTGGCCTCCTGGCTGCCCGACCTCGACGAGGTGAAGAGCCTCAACGACCGGGTCTACAGGGCCACCCGTGACTACCCGGACCTTTACCTCCCCTTCGTGTACCTGAACCCGCTGCACGGGCGGGCGGCGATGGACGAGCTGGAGCGCGGCCTGGACCAGGGCGCGGTCGGCATCAAGCTGTGGATCAGTTGCTGGATAGACCACCCCGCCGTGGCGCCGATCCTCGAACGAGCCATCGCCATCAACATGGTCGTGCTGCAGCACTCGTGGCACAAGATCACCGGAAACTACCCCGGCGAAAGCGATCCGGTGTGCATCGCCAACCTGGCGCGTCGGTACCCGGAGCTGAAGCTGGTCATGGCTCATGTCGGGGGCGATTGGCGCTATGGCCTGCGGGCCGTGCGCGACGTGCCCAACATCGCCGCCGACACGAGCGGCTCGATGACGGACAACGGGCTGGTGGAGGCGTGGGTGGACGCGGTAGGGGCCGAGCGGCTCATCTGGGGCACGGACATGCCGGGGGCGGACCTGCTGCTGACGCTGTCGAAGGTCCGCGACGCGAACATCAGCGACGAGGCGAAGACCCTGGTCCTCGGCGGGAACGCACAACGACTCCTGGGATTGTGAGAGCAACCATGCACGGCATCACTGACTTCAACTGCGATTGCGGAGCGTACGCGTTCCGTGAGTTCCCCCAGACCACGGCGGCGGAGGTGGCTGCGGACCTGCATCGCCAGGGCATCGACCGGATGGTCATGGGCTCCGCCCGGGCCATCACCTTCTGCAGTCCGCAGCCGGCGAATGAACTCCTGGCGGAGGACGCCGCGAACGGCGGGCCGGATGGTATCCGGCCCCTCCTGGCGGCGGTGCTGAATCCCGAGTACCCTGGCGCGGAGCGCGACCTGCGTCGCTGCGCCGAGCTGGGGTTCCGCGCCCTGAAGCTCTATCCCACCTACCACGCCTTCGACATCACCAGCTACGAGACCGTGCGTCTGGCGGACATGGCGACCGAGATGGGCTGGCCGGTGCTGCTGCCCGTGCGGGTCGAAGACGAGCGGCACCATCACCCGCTGATGAAGGTGCCGGCGCTGCCGACCGAGCAGGCCATCACCTTCGCCCGCGATGTCCCCCGGGCGAAGATCGTGCTGTGCGCCGCGACCACCCCCGAGGTGACGGCGTTCCTGCAGGGCGTGTCCGGTGACCAGGCGTACGCGGAGATCTCCTACATCAAGAGCCCGCTCAACGCCATCGAGGACCTGGTGGAGCATGTCGGCCACGAGCGCCTGTTGTTCGGCAGCCACGCGCCGTTCGCCTACGCCCACACGGCGCTGGCGAAGGTGAGGGAAGCGTACATCAGCGACGAGCAGAAGGCGGCGATCCTGGGCGGGAACGCCGCGCGGGTGCTCGGCGAGTAGCCGCCGGTCACCGCCCCGACAGAGCACAACGGCGCCGGAGACCTCCGGCGCCGTTGTCGTTACTCCGAGCTCTGAACGCCCGACCCCTAGCTGATGTTCACAGCCTTCCCCGTCGCCGCGCTCTTGTAGGCGGCGTCGAGGATCTTCATGATGCGCAGGCCGTCGGTGCCGGGGGAGATGCACGCGACGCCCTTGGTGAGGCAGTCCACGAAGTGCCCCACGGCGTTGAGGCGGCCCATGAACGGGTCGGGCTCGACGATCAGGTTGCGATTCACGGGCACGCCGTTCTCGTGGGTGTACAGTTCCAGCGTGTCAATGGAGCTGTCGTCCACGCCGTCAATGGAGAAGACGCGCTCTAGGCTCGCCCCGGCCTTCGTGCCCATGAGCGTCGAGTAGACATGCTCGCGCTTGAGGCGCGCCGCCCAGCCGGCTTCGAGCATGATGGTCTGCCCGCCGCTGAACTTGATCATGGCGCAGCCCATGTCCTCGACGTCGAACTTGCCCTTCTTGTTGGGGGTGCCCCACGGGCCGAGGGCGTCCATCTTCGGGCCGAAGACCGAATACGCCGAGGCCATGACCGACACCGGCTCGGGGTTGCCCATCAGCCACATGGTCAGATCGAGCATGTGGACGCCGAGGTCAATGATCGGGCCACCGCCGGCCATCTCCTTGCTGGTGAACCAGCCGCCCCAGCCGGGGATGCCGTTGCGCCGGACCCAGCCGGCCCGCGCGAAGTAGACGTCACCCAGCGTGCCGTCGGTGACGTACTGCTTGAGGATCGTGGCCTCGGGCCGGTAACGGTTGTTGAACTGGATCATCAGCAGCTTCTTGGCCTTGGCGGCGGCGTCCACCATCTTCTGGCCCTCGGCGGCCGTGCGCGCCAGGGGCTTTTCGGACAGGACGTTCTTGCCAGCGGCCAGACAGTCCACCGCCAGCGGCATGTGCAGCTTGTTGGGGACGCAGATGCTGACGCAATCGAGGTCGGCTTCCTTGAGCATCTGCCTGTGGTCGGTGTAGGCCTGGGGGATGCCGAAGGTCGCAGCGGCGGCCTGGGCTGCGGCTCCGTTGACATCGCACATGGCGACCACGTCGGCGCCCGCGGCCTGGTAGCCCTGAATGTGGTACTTGCCGATCCCGGCGCCGATGACGGCAGCCTTGAGTTTCTTCGCCATCTCTGTGTACCTCCCGATCATGCGCGCGTATGTGCCTGTAGCATTGGACGGAGGGCGAGGGTATTCCTTCCTGTCCGGCGAGGTGGAGTGTTGGTCGCGGTTGCCTTGGTCGTTGGCCGTTTGCGTCCGCAGGACGCTCGGCGGCCCGGAGGGCAGCCCCCCAGCCGGGCGCTTCAGGTTACGTTCAGAAAGCCCCTACGGGCTGGCGCCAGGCGTGTTGGTCAGGTTGAGCCGGCCTGTGAGTGGCGATGACTTCCTGGCGGCGGCTCCAGGCCACGCGGTGGCTGGCGGGCCGGCCCCGGCGTCGTAGGGCCGACAGGACTATGGCCCAGCCCACGGCCGGCGGCGGAGCGGCGGTGAACCGCACCAGCTGCT
>JAJFUB010000157.1 GCA_021372615.1 bacterium
GACCGCGACCCGGATCCGAAAGCAGTCGCGGTCGGTGACCGCTCCCACGCCCCACGCTCCCCGCATGCAGCCCCCCAACCCATTCCTCACCTCCATCCTCTGTATCCTTGCCTCTATCCTCGACATCCTCTCCAGCTCAGGCTGCTCGCCCGCCAACCCATCGGGGGCACGCTTCCTGTGTTCAAGCTGCCGCTCGTCTGCTATGATGGCCCCGTGCCCCGGCTGCTCGCGGGGCCTGTGGGCGTCCAGTACACCGTGGCGAGGTCATACCCATGATTATCCCCGATGGTATGCTGAACCCGTATCTGACCGACCCGGACGACAGGCCCTTCTCGTACTATGCCCACCCCACCGACCCGCTCGGCGCGATGTACGCTCCCAATGGCACGGAGGTCACACCTGAGGGCTACATCTACACGGGGTTCGGGGAGCTGATGTTCCTGGTCGGCAACCCGCCCGAGCCGGTCAACTGCCGCATCAAGACACTCCTCGGGGGCGTGCTGCCTGTCGTCGAGTACGACTTCGACCGGGAGGGCGTCCGCTACGCCTACCAGCTCTTCGCCGCCGATCTGGGTGGGGCGCTGGCCGGGATGCCTGTCAGCTTCGCCCGCGTGACCGTCACCAACGAGACCGAGGAGGAGCGCACGGCCTTCGCGGGCGCGGCCTGCCGCTACCGGGGGCCGTGCTTCACGGCTTACGGCGGGGCGGGGGACTTCCGCGTCGGCTCCGGCACCCGGCACATCCCCCAGGACCTGCTCGACGCCTATGACGGCCCCACCGCCGAGCTGCGCTACAGCTTTGGCGAGGGGTGCGTGCTGCGGAATGGGAAGATCGTCTACCTCTTCCCCACTTCACCAGCGCCGCACTGGCAGTCCGTGGCACTCATGGACAGCGGCCTGCGGATGCGACGGTACTTCTCCGGTGAGATCGAGGGCAATGCTGACCCGACCCACAACCTCAGCCCCGACGAGCCGGCCGGCGTCGTGCTGCATGCCCTGCACCTGCAGCCCGGCGAGAGCGCCACGCTGACCTACAAGCTGCCGATGCTGCCCGTGGCGGCGGCCTCCGAGGCGGCGCGCCTGGTGGCCGAGGCCGACTACGAGGCCTTGCTGGCGCAGACCGAGAGCTTCTGGCACGACTTCGTCATCCGCAAGGCCCCGCTGCACTTCCCCGAGGGCAAAGTCCAGGAGTACCTCCTGGCCAACACCATCACCAACCTGCTGGCGTTCGACAAGATCGGCGACGACCTGTATCCGTGCGTCAACAAGTTCCAGTACCACAGCTTCTACGGCGGCGGGAATGTCAATGACATCATGCGGGCGCTGGAGGTCATGGGGCAAGCCGGCCTCTGCCGCGAGGGCCTGCTGTTCCTGGCCCGCCAGCAGAAGCCCGATGGCAGCTTCCGCCTGGAGTTCTACCCCGAGGGCATGTGGTGGGAGATGTGGGGCTACAACCTGTGGGGCTTCTGGCGGCACTACGAGTTGACCCGGGATGAGGAGTTCCTGCAGGCGGTCTACCCCGTGGCCGTGCGGGCGATGGCTTGGCAGGCGGAGGTCGTCAGCCAGGACCCGGAAGGTCTCTGGCCCCCGGCGACTATCGCCGACGACGCCTACCTCAAGGACTGCCGCCAGACCGGCCAGTGCATGTGGGGGCTCATTGGGCTGCGCAGTGCCGTGAAGCTGGCCCGTGGGGTCGGCAACGAGGAGGACCTCCAGCGCTTCCAGGAGCAGCACGACCGCTTCCGAGCGGCCTTCGACCGCCTGCTGGAGCGCCAGACCGCCCAGACAGGGGGCTACATCCCGCCCGCCCTGGAGCGTACCACCGCCGGCAACGACTGGGACAACCTGCTGCTGCTCTACCCCGAGCTGCTCTTCGACCCGATGGATGAGCGTGTGACGCGGACGCTGCAGGCCGTGCGCGGCAAGTACCAGGAAGGTGTCCTGGGCTACACGTGGCCCTGCGCCGTCGGGCGCGAGGGCGAGGAGTTCATCTTCAACGAACAGCCGGGCCTGCACTACTGGCAGACGCCCAACAACACGCAGACCTCGCTGGTGCGCGGCACGCCGGAAGACCAGGAGTGGGCGGTGCGCGAGGTCTACGCCATGCTCCTGCATAGCTCCTCGACCCACATGATCGGGGAGTTCGGCACGATCCCGTGGAGCACCCGCGATTGCAGCCACGTCTACAACCTCATTCCCCAGGGCACCTCGGCCGCCAAGCTGATCCAGGCTCTGCGTAACATGCTGGTGCGCGAGCAGGACGAGGAACTGTGGCTGCTGTCAGCGCTGTCGCCCGAGTGGGTCCAGCCCGGCAGCACCATCGAGGCTCGCGGGGAGCCCACGGCGTTCGGCCCGGTGAGCCTGAAGGTGACGGCCGGGGCCCGAGCGCTGACGCTGGAGCTGCCCCAGAGCTTCCGTCAGGCGCCGCAGCGGCTGGTGGTGCGGGTACCGTGGTTCTGGGAGTTGGTGGCCGCCACCGTGGATGGGCAGCCCGTGGAGCCCGAGCGCAACGTCGTCAGCGTGCCGGTGGGCGCCAAGCTCCTGCGCCTGGAGGGTAGCCTGCGCCCCGACACGCCGCCGTACAGCTACGAGCAGGCGGTGGCCGACTACAAGGCGGAATACCGCCAGCGGTGGGAGCAGTTCCTGCGAACAGGCAACCGGCTGTAGGTGCCGTCCGAGGCGATCGGCGGCCAAACACGCCGTAGTGCGGGCTTCCAGCCCGCCGTGGCGTCGGGCGGGGGGGGAGCCCG
>JAJFUB010000158.1 GCA_021372615.1 bacterium
TGGCAGGCGGGTCATGTGGTGTCTCCTGATGCTGGGGTCTGTCCCCGGAGTGGTCGCCGCAGGCGACCCGCAGGGGGCTGACCCCGACAGTGCAATGCTGGGCTCAGCCCCCTGCAGACGGGCTGTCGCCCGCCTTCCGGGGACAGACCCCGTCGGTCGCGCAGAACTCCCGGTACACCTCGAGCATACACTCATAGTGCTCCAGCGGCATGCCCGGGAAGATCGTGTTCGAGGTGCCGAAGATGTAGCCGCCGCCGGGGGCACCGTGACGGAGGGCGTACAGCGCCGCCTCGCGGATCGCCTCGCGCGGGCCGTCTTGCAGCAGGCTGCACTGCACGTTGCCCATCAGCGCCATCTTCCCGTAGGCGCGGCGCTTCACCTCGGCCAGGTCCATCCCGGCCTGCGGGTCCACCGACTGGTAGCAGGCCGCGCCGGTGCCGATGTAGTCGTCCAGGAAGGGCATGATGTTCCCGTCGGTGTGGATGAACGGGATGATCCCCAGCGCGCGCAGGTGGGCGACCTGCTCGGCGAGATACGGGATGATGAACTCGCGGATCTGGGCGGGCGCGATGAACGGCCCGGCGTTGAAGGCGATGTCGTTGACCACGTGGATGAAGTCGGGTTCCGCTCCGGCCAACTCGCTGAACTTCGCCAGGGCCGTGTCGGTCCGCTGCCGGGCCTCGGCGTGCAGCACCTCGGGGTGCTCCCTCAGGTCGGCCGAGAACTGCATCCAGTCGGTGACGTTCTCGATGGCCAACGTCGTCCCGCCCACGATGGTGCCGATGAGGAGATCGTCGCCAAATGTGTGCCTGGCGGCGATGACACCGTCAGCGTCGCTCCAGGGCCAGAAGACGGCCAGCGCGTCCCACCGGTAGCGCGCGACGATCCTCTCGTAGATCGCCATGCACTGCGCGATTTTCGCCGCCTTCTCAGCACGGGAGATGCCGCCCCAACTGTGGCGGTCGGGGAAGCGCAGCCCGAAGGCCTCGTGTTCGAGTTCGAACATGACCTCGAAGTGCGGCGGGCGGTCGGGCTGCTCGAAGCGCAGTGTCTGCAGCATGCGCTGCTTGCCGGTCATCGCGTGCCTCCGGGGGGGCCACTTCTCCGGCAGCAGGGGCCGCACCTTGCGCTCCCGGCGCAGGTCGCCTCCGGCCCCGCCGGGAAGAGGGGACCATGCACCGGCTTTGCGTCGCCATCGCGCTCGTGACTGCCGCACTTCCCGCCTCCTGGGCGAGTGCGCAGCCGAACCTGGCCCCCAATCCCGGCTTCGAGATGGGCGAGGCAGATCTGCCGCTGGGCTGGGGCCAGCGCACCCCGAGCGACGCCGCTCGCGAGCTGGCGTGGAGCGCCGACGCCCCACACTCCGGGCAGCGCTGCGTGACGATCACGAACCGCACCGACACGCTGTCGCGCTGGCGGTCGGGCCACGGCGGGGACCTGCGCCTCAAGCCCGGCACGGCGGCGCGCCTGTCGGCGTGGGTGCGGACGCACGAGCTGCAGGGCCGGGCCTACCTGCTGCTCTACAGCCTCGACGCCAAGGGTGAGGTCCTGGCCCAGCCGTCCTC